>NZ_JBHUCD010000005.1:0-265629 GCF_042786555.1 Paenarthrobacter sp. NPDC056912 | reverse complement strand
GCACACTATTGAGTTCTCAAACAACAGACACTACCGGCACCACCCACACCCCCACAGGGTCCAGGATCGCTCCGGAGCAACTTTTCAAACTTACCCGATCAACCAGACCTTTGCAAATCAGCGTTTCCGCGATTCCCGATCCAATCCCAGGCCCCCACCCGGCACCGGCACGCTCAAAAGCGGCCATTTCCAGGCTGTCATCAAAAAGGGGTTTGGCCTCCGCGGCTTCCAGCTCCAGGCTGTCTCACTCGCGGCGACTCAGAAGACATTACACGCCCACCAGCCCCGAAACAAATCCACCCCAACACCACCCAAAACCCGCACAAACACCGGACCAACAAGCCCACCAACCCACCAAACCACCCCAAAAACAACCAAAACAAACCCCAGTGAACCCCATCACACCACCCAAACCACCACCCGCCACCCGCCACCCGCCACCCGCCACCCGCCACCCAACCGCCATCAAAGCACCAAAGCCAACAACCGCCGTCGAACACCGACTCAAAGCGAGAGAACATTTCGACCCACCCCCACAGGAAGTGAGAGACCGTCACCCGAAAACGGCGAGTAGGTGAGCGAGCGACGTCCGAAAACGGCGACTAAGTGAGAGAGCGACGGTCGATCGGTGGTCACATCCGAGAGAAGGACCGGTCAAACACGCCCGTAAGTGAGAGAGCGTCGGAAGACGACCGCCGCCCCAGCCCCAGCCAACACTCGACCCCAGCCAACCACTCGACCCGCGCCTCGCTCAGGAACAAGCACCCCTCTCCCGGAACCAGCGCGCTTAAACGCAAAAAGGGCCGGCAACCACAACGGTTGCCGGCCCTTTCAGAGCTTCGTGATTACCAGGAAGACTTGGTGATGCCCGGGAGCTCACCACGGTGTGCCATGTCGCGGAAGCGAACACGGGAGATACCGAACTTCTGGAGCGTGCCGCGGGGACGGCCGTCGATCTGGTCGCGGTTACGCAGACGGATCGGGGAGGCGTTGCGGGGCAGCTTCTGCAGGCCGAGGCGTGCAGCTTCGCGTGCTTCGTCAGTCGCGTTGGGGTCAACCAGGGTCTTCTTCAGTTCGAGACGCTTGGCAGCGTAACGCTCAACAATGACCTTGCGCTGCTCGTTGCGAGCAATCTTGGACTTCTTTGCCATGTGTTTAGCGCTCCTCTCGGAATTCGACGTGCTGGCGGATCTTGGGGTCGTACTTCTTCAGGACCAGACGGTCAGGATCGTTACGACGGTTCTTGCGCGTTACGTAGGTGTAACCCGTGCCCGCAGTGGACTTCAGCTTGATGATCGGACGTACGTCCTTGTCCTTTGCCATTAGAGCTTTACTCCTCGTGCCAGGATGTCGGCGACGACTGAGTCGATGCCGCGTACGTCGATTGTCTTGATGCCACGGGCTGACAGGGTCAGCGTGACATTACGGCGCAGGGACGGAACCCAGTAGCGCTTCTTCTGAATGTTCGGGTCGAACCGACGCTTGTTGCGACGGTGCGAGTGCGAAATGCTGTGTCCAAAGCCCGGCTCGGCTCCGGTCACTTGGCAGTGTGCTGCCATGACTCTCCTCCAAAGATTGAATGTAACGGCGTGCAGATGTTCCTGCGTTACCGTGCGACAGGCAGCGTCCGCATCCGGTCCAAACCATTTCGGTAGTTTCCGCAGCAGGTGCGGCGAAGAAGGTTGGCCTCAGAACCGGGCAGTGATAAACACTGAATCAGGTCCTGGGATACCGGGCGAATACAGGAATGCACGCAACTTGAGCCCCTAACTACCGGCCAACGGGATGCCAGTCAGACTGACGTTCACCACCAACCGGAGCAATTGCACACGATCCGCACTACCTAGCGCCTAACTATTCTACGGGCCAGGCCAAATTAAGACCAATCCGGCATCATACGCCCTCGAAAGCTCTTTCACAGCAGAACGAAAGGATGCTTGGCGAGTCTTAGGTCATGACCTCGTTACTGACCCCTGAAACTCCGGTGGAAAGCACGCCGGCGCGGACCCCGCAAGCGGCACCACCCGCCGTCGAACGCTTTCGTCCGCAAGCGCGACGTCGGCTGGTCCGGGCCGACGTCCTGGGTTTCCTGGCGTGGGTGTCACCGGTTGCTGCGGTCGCCTTGTGGTTGTCCGACGGCGGCGCGAGCGGGTTCTCGTCGTTCGCCGGAACCATGACGGCGTTGGGCATCGTGGCCGGACTGATTGGCATGGACATGGTGCTGCTGATGCTCCTGCTGGCCGCGAGGATCCCGTTTATCGACAACACGATCGGGCATGACCGGGCCCTGGAAATCCACAAGACCCTGGGCAAGCCGACGCTCTACTTGCTCCTTGCCCACGGGCTTTTCATCGCCATTGGATATGGCGCAGCCGAGGGACTTGATCCGATCAGCGAGTCAGTGTCCCTCTGGGTCGACGTTCCGGACATGTGGCTGGCGTTCGTTTCCATGGCGCTGTTCATTGCAGTGGTGGTGACATCGCTGGTAGCCGTTCGACGCCGTTTCCCTTACGAATTCTGGTATGCGATCCACTTGCTCACCTATGCCGCTGTGACAACTGCCATCCCTCATCAGTTCAGCGTCGGCGGGCTTTTCGCCGAGGGCACGTGGCAGCGCTGGTATTGGCTGGCCTTCTGCATCGCAACGGGCGCCGCACTTCTCCTCTACAGGGTGTACCAACCGCTGGCGGCCACTTTCCGGCACCAGCTCACGGTCAGCCGCGTGGTCCGGGTAAGCCCAGACGTCTTCAGCATCGAAATGACCGGACGGCACCTGGAACGCCTTGCCGGGTCCGGTGGACGATTCTTCTTCTGGAGGTTCCTGGCTCCGGGGTTCTGGTGGCAGCCGCACCCCTTCAGCCTGTCCGCGGAACCAGTCGGCCCCACGTCAAAAGGCCGAGGAAAATTGCGCATCACCGTCCGCAACCTTGGCGACGGTTCAGCACGCCTCGCCCACGTCAAGCCGGGCACCAAGGTGGCGATCGAAGGCCCCTACGGAATGTTCAGTACGGCGGCACGATCCCGTAACAACGTGGTGCTGATCGGCGCCGGCATCGGCATTACTCCGCTGCGCTCGTTGCTCGAATCCACGCCGTTCGAACCCGGCCAGGCAACAATCCTCCTCCGCGGCCACGACGAATCCGAGCTCTTCCTCGGCCAGGAAATCATGGCGCTCTGCCAGGCACGCGGCGCCACGCTCTTCCATCTGACGGGCCCGCGATCCACCGGCATTAGCCCATGGCTCCCCCAGTCTGCGTCCGAGGCCGGATTCACGCTCAGCTCCTATGCTCCCGGCATCGCCGACGCTGATGTATACGTCTGCGGTCCGGCTCCCTGGGCAGCTTCCGTGATCCGCGACGTCCAGGCCGCCGGCGTACCGGCGGAGCAACTCCACTACGAAAGGTTCGACTGGTGAGAATCCGCGCAGCAATGGCAACCGCCCTCGCCTCGGCCGGGATCATGCTCGCAGGCTGGCAATCCGGTGCGCACGTGGCCGAAACCGGCACCACAACCACCACCAGCCTGAGCAGCACGTCCACTAAGGGCGGTAATACCGCGGGCAGCACGACGGCGGCAACGTACGACGGCGCGTCCGTCCAGACCCGCTTCGGTACAGTCCAGGTCCAGGTGACCATCAAGGACGGCAAGATCACCGAGGTCACTCCGCTGCAGCTCACCGATGCCGAACGGAAGTCGGCACAGATCAGCAGCCGGGCAGCTCCGGTCTTGAGATCCGAAGTTCTCCAAGCCCAGTCAGCCAATGTCCAAACCATAGGCGGCGCGACAGTCACCAGCGACGCCTACCTCACCTCCCTCCAGGCAGCCCTCGATGCAGCCAACTTCTAGCGAACCGCGGCTCCGGACACGCACGTTCGGCAGCATGGGCACAGTGGTGAGCCTGACTGTGGCCAGTGCAAGCTACGCTCAAACGGCCATTGACGAACTCGAGTCCGCCGTCGCCGTCGTCGAAGGCATTTTCGCGGAATTTGACGTGACCTTCAGCCTCTACCGGAGAGGATCCGAAGCGAGCCGTCTGGCCCGCGGCGAACTGACACTGGCGTATGCCTCCGAGTCCATGCAGGATCTGTATGCCGAGGCGTCGGAGTGGAGGCTGGCCACCGACGGGGCGTTCACGGCCGAGCGGCCGGACGGCGCCCTGGACCTTTCCGGAATCGTCAAAGCCCATGCCGCACGCGAAGCCGCGTTGTCGCTGAGCGCCCTCGGGCTGTGGAACTGGTGCCTGAACGCCGGCGGGGACGTGCTGGTAAGCGGATCGCCCCAGCCGGACACCAAGCAACCTTGGCTGGCCGGCATCATGGACCCGCTTGATCGCCAAGCGCTACTGGGCGCCTACCCCTTGCGGACGATGAGCGCGCTCGCGACGTCGGGATCGGCTGAACGGGGCGAACACATTTGGGCGGTCGGTTCCGGCACGCCGGAGTTCGCCCAAGTGACGGTCGCGGCGATGGACATCGTCACCGCCGATGTCCTGGCTACGGCGATCGTCGCCGGAGGGCCGCGTATGTTGGATCAAGCGGTCGGGAAATGGGACGCCGAAGTGCTCGCGGTGCGCCGGAACGGGACGCTGCTCGCCACGCCGGGCTTCCGAAATACGGCGTGAGGGAACCTAGAGCGGGCGGATCAGTTCGGGATACTTAGGGGTCAACCCGTCGCCGGAGGACACGCCCCGCACGCGACGCGCCACCCATGGCACGGCAGATTCGCGCAGCCAACGCGCATTGGCTTGCAAGGCTTCCACACGGTTCTTCAGTTGCATCGGCGCCAGTTCCGGTACCTCGATCACGTGCTCGTGCTCCAGGACGTCCAGCACGCGTTTGGCCATGTTGAGGTGGCCGGCAGTGGACATGTGCATCCGGTCCTCGCCCCACAGGCGCCAATCGTCGTATTCATCAAAACGCCAGTAGTCCACCAGCAACGCGCCATGGTTTTCGGCGATTTCGCGCACCAGTTCGTTGTAGATCGCAGTCCGGCCCCGCATGGCGCTGAACACTTTGGAACCCTTGGCATCGAAGCCCGTGAAGAGCACCACGGTGGCGCCCGACGCGCTCAACTTGGCGATGCCGGCGTCGTACTCTTCCAGCAGCGAGTCAATATCGATCTTGGGCCGCAGGATGTCGTTGGCCCCCGCGTACAGCGTCACCAGGGTGGGCCTCAACGCGACGGCGGCATCCACCTGCTCTGCCATGATCTGGCGGAGCTTGCGGCCGCGGATGGCGAGGTTGGCGTAGCCGAAGTCCGCGTTGCTGTGGGCAAGTTGGCCTGCCATGATGTCGGCCCAGCCTCGGACGCCATTGGGCCGGGTGGAATCGTCGTCGCCGACGCCCTCAGTGAACGAGTCCCCCAGGGCAACATAGCGGGCAGAAAAATCCATGCCGTCAGTCTGCCACTTCAACAGTCGGGCCCACAAAGCCCCGGGCGTCCCTGATCACGAGTCACGAAGGATCCAGTGGTTGTTGTCCAAGCGGGCCACGATCTTCTCGCCGATGCGCGCGAGGTCCGCAACGTCGTCGGGAGTCAGCGAATCCAGCATCAGCGCGCGAACTGACTCCACGTGCCCCGGGGCGAGGGAAACGATGGTGGACATGCCGGCGTCGGTCAAGTGGGCCACGGTGACGCGGGCGTCGCCGGGGTGCGCCTGCCGCTCCACCCAGCCACGTTTCTGCAGCTTGGTGACCACGTGCGAGAGGCGCGACAAGGAGGCACTTGTTCGCGCGGCGAGCTCGCTCATGGGAAGGTATCTGCCCTCTGTCTCCGAGAGCATGGCAAGCACGTTGTAGTCGAACAGGGAGAGTTTGCCGGCGGATTGAAGCTGGGTGTCCAACGCCGAGGGGAGCAAGGTGTTGATGCTCAGGAGGGCCAGCCAGGCACGGCGTTCGTCGGCGTTCAGCCAGCGGGTTTGAGTCATGGATCCATCTTATGAGAATTCGTTGCTTTCCCAGTCGGCCACCGGCCCCCGAACGGTAGGCTGGCGACATGTTCGTAGTCTCTTTGACCTACAAGGTTCCCGACGAAATAGTCGACTTCCACCGCCCGGGCCACATGGCCTGGCTTAAGGACGCGTTCGACGCCGGTACCTTCCTCGCGTCCGGACGTCGCGTCCCAGCCACGGGAGGCGTGTTGCTGTCCAAAGTGGACAGGGCCACCTTGGATGCCTCGCTGGCCGAGGACCCCTTCTACAGCAACGGTGTGGCCGAATTCGAGATCATCGAATTCACCGCCACGAGCGTGGCCGAGGGTTACGAAAACCTACTGGACAGCTGAGGCTGTTTCGCTGTTCCGGCGCCCAGCCGCTCGGGCAAGACCACAGGCATGAGCTCAGGCCATCGCGCTCCCACGAAATCGCCGCTTGAAACGCCGCGGAGCCGACGCGAAAGCCAAGGCCCGACGTCGCGCTTCAGCCAGGCGACGTCGTCGGCGATGCTGTTGGCGAGGCTCCGCGGACGGGGCTTGGCGAAGGCCGGCGAGCTGAGCGAGTGGGGCGCGCCGAGGACCTCGAGGACCTTCTTGGCCATGTAGCGGTGCCCGGGAGTGGACATGTGCAAGCGGTCGGGAGCCCACATCCGCGGATCCTGGAATTTCTCAAAGCACCAATAGTCCACCAGTAGCGTGCCGTATTTCGCGGCAATCCGCCGGATGGTGCGGTTGTAGATCGCCGTGCGCACCTTGAGCGGCTCAAGCATGGGAGACAAGGGGACGTTGTAGCCCGTGAAGAGCAGGACCGTGGCTCCGCTGGCTTTGAGGCGCCTCACGGCAGCTTCGTAATCCCGCATGAGCTTGGCCATGTTGGGCCGGGCCATGAGGAGGTCGTTGCCGCCCGCGTAGAAGCTGACCAGCGTGGGCTGCAAGACCAGAGCGGGTTCGATTTGCTCGTCAATGATCCGTTGGAGTCGGCGGCCCCGGACTGCGAGGTTGGCGTACTGCGTGCTTTGATCGTGCCGGGCCAGCTCCTCCGCCACGCGGTCAGCCCAGCCGCGGCAGTTGTTGGGGAGCCTCAGATCCTTGTCGCCGACGCCCTCGGTGAAGGAGTCTCCCAGCGCTACGAATCGGATCTCGTTCAAGGCGCTGCCTCCCGCTCTTCCATCAGCTTCTTCAAACCACCTTTGCGAGGGACTTTGACGGGTTGGGGCCAGCGGGGCTTCGTGGAGTCCCCCAGGGTGACGCCCCGCAGTTTTCTCCCGAACAGCGGCACTACCCAGTCGTTGACCCATCGGCGCTGCCGTCGCTCCCATTCGCGCAGGCTCATCTGCTGGGGCGGGTCCCATTCCTTGGGCGAGATCTTGTGGGGGACGTTGAGGTGGTCCAGGACCTGGCCTGCCAAATATTTGTGGCCGGCCTTGGACATGTGGAGCCTGTCCGGGGCCCACATCCGCGAGTCCTGGTAGGCATCGAAACACCAATAATCCACCAGGACGGCCCCGTATTTGACCGCGATGTCGCGGACCCTTTGGTTGTACAGGGTGTTCCGCTTCTTGAAAGGCTCCAGCACGGCGGAGACCTTCACGTCGAACCCGGTGAAGAGCACCAAAGTGGCCCCGGTACCGGCTAGCCTGGCGACGAGCAGCTCATAGTCGTTGAGGAGCGCATCCATGTCCGTGCCGAAGTCGAGGATGTCGTTGCCCCCGGCATACAGCGTGATGAGCGACGGCTCCATGGCCAGGGCCGGCTCGAGCTGTTCGTCAATGATGTGCCGGAGCCTCTTACTGCGCACGGCCAGGTTGGCGTACTCCCACCCGGGTTCCGCTTTGGCCAGCTTCTCGGCCACCCGGTCGGCCCATCCGCGGACCCCGTTGGGCAGGACCTTGCTCGGGTCCCCCACGCCCTCGGTGAAGGAATCCCCGATGGCGACATACCGCCGTCGAGCGTTGTTCCCGGCTCCGAAGTCCTCCCGCACCCCACCGAAACTACCCGCCCCCGGTTAAGCCCGAACCAACCCAGAGTGAACACGGCAGACGGGACATGAGAGAGCGTCCGTCAAAACCAGACGGGAAGTGAGAGAGCGTCCGTCAGTGCAGGGCCGGTTATCGGGCATCCGGTAGCGTGCGTCAAAGCGACGAAGGAGCAGCACGCCGAGGATGGCCGCCGCGGCGGCCGCCCCAGGAGAAGGCTTAGCCCTCCGCCTTGCCCCTTCGCCAGTACCCCATGAAAGCAACCTGCTTCCGGTCAATGCCAACGTCCCGCACCAGGTACCGCCGCATTTCCTTGATCACGAACGCTTCACCGGCTATCCAGGCGTAGAACGGCAGCGCGCCTGCAGGCAGCGTGGGGTTCTTGGTGGCTTCGATGGCGGCCGCATCCATGCGCTGCGGGGTTTCCCAGAGGATTTCCTGGTCTACGTTGACGTCTTCCGGTTCGGGGCCGGCGGCTGCGTCGGAGCCCTTCAGGCCTACCCAGCCCGGCACAGGAACGGCCTTGGCTACGGCTTCCTTGAGGAGTTCGCCGTGCGGACGGGAGCGTCCGATTGCTGCGCCACGGGCGAGCCAGGTGATTTCGATGTCCGCGGCCGTGGAGATGTCCTGGAAATCGCCGGCTTCCGGTACTTCAAGGAAGGCGTGGCCGGTCATGTCCGCGGGCAGGCTTTCGAGGATGGCGCTGATGGCGGGAACGGCGGTTTCGTCGCCGGCCAGGAGGATGCGCTGCGCGAGTCCGGGACGCCATTCGATGCCACCGTAGGCACCGGCTGTGGTGCACTGTGCTGCGCGGTTGTTCGGCCCGATGATGGTCAGCGAGTCCCCGGGCTTGGCGGCTTTGGCCCAGTTGGCGGCGGGGCCGCCGTGGCCGTCGTCGAAGTGCATGACGAAGTCGATGTCGATTTCGGGGTACACGGCGTCGAGACGCTCGGAACGGATGGTGTAGGTGCGCATGTCACCGCGGATGGACGGGTCCATGGCCAGCCATTCCTGGTACCAGCCGGCTTCTTCCATCTTGAAAGGGGGCAGCGGAATGACGTTGCCGTCAGCGTCGAAGGAGGGAATCATCAACTTCACGCGCAGGTCCAGGGTGTCGCCGGCTACGCCGAAGTCCCGCAGCGAGTACCCACCAAAGGTGATCCGGCGGAAGTTCGGGCTCAAGTCCTGCACCGCGGTGACTGTGACGTCGAAGGCGAGAGTCATGGGCTCCACGGCGGCACTTGCTTTGGCCCGTGTCGGTTGTGCACTCATGAGGCGATCTCCAGTTCGTTGGTTGAAGCGGGGCTTGCGTGGTGGCGTCCGATGGGGACGATGAGCGGCGTACCTGAAATGGGGTCCGGAACAACCCGGGATTCCAGGCCGAAAACGTTGAAAACGAGTTCCTCGGTGACCACAACCGGCGCGGGACCTTCGGCCACGATGCACCCGCCCTTCATGGCGATGACGTGGTCGGCGTAGCGGGCGGCCAGGTTGAGGTCGTGGAGCACGATCGCCACCGTGGTGCCGCGGCTGCGGTTGAGGTCCGTAATCAGGTCCAGGACTTCCACTTGGTGCGCGAGGTCGAGGTAGGTGGTGGGCTCGTCGAGCAACAGGACTTCAGTTTCCTGTGCCAAGGCCATGGCGATCCAGACGCGCTGGCGCTGTCCGCCGGACAGTTCGTCGATGCTTCGCTCAGCGAGTTCCAGCGTGGCGGTGGCGTCGAGCGCGCGCTGCACCGCGGCGTCGTCGGCTGCGCTCCAGCTGCGGAAGAAGCCCTGGTGGGGGTAGCGGCCGCGGCCCACGAGGTCGCGCACGGTGATGCCGTCGGGGGCCGTGGGGTGCTGCGGCAGGAGGCCGAGCGTGCGGGCAAGTTCGCGGGCGGGACGGGTGTGGATGTCCTTGCCGTCGAGGGTCACGGCGCCGCCGGCGGGCTTGAGCAGCCGTGAGAGGCCACGCAGGAGCGTGGACTTGCCGCAGGCGTTGGCGCCCACGATCATGGTCACTTTCCCTTCGGGGATCTCGGTGGAGAGCCCCTCCACTACCTTGCGCTGCTCGTATTGGAGCGTCAGGTCCTGGGCTTTAAGGATGGCCATATCAGGCTTCCTTTCGGTTCGACGTGACCAGCAGCCACAGCAGGAAGGGTGCACCGAGGGCGCCGGTGATGACGCCGACCGGGAGGACGGTTCCGTCGAGGACGACGGGAGCGATGTTGGAGGCCAGGAAGTCAGCTACAAGCACTATCAGCGCACCGGTGAAGGCCGACGCCGGGAGGCTCGGTTTGCGCACGATGCGCCGGGCGATGGGTCCGGCGAGGAAGGCAACGAAGGCCACCGGGCCCGCGGCGGCGGTTGCGACGGCGGCAAGCCCGACGGCGGTCAGTACCAGTCCCAGCCGCGCGGCGTTGACTTTGATGCCGAGTCCGGCAGCGGCGTCGTCGCCGAGTTCGAGGATCCGGAGCGGGCCGGCGAGGGCAATGACTGCGGGGATCAGGATCAGCAGCGAAACGGTGAGAACACCGGCCCGCTCCCAGGTTGCCGAGTTCAGCGAGCCGTTGAGCCAGATGAGGGCATCGGCCGCGGTCCGGATGTCGGCGCGGGTCATGAGGAAGTTGACCACGGCGTGCAGGGCTGCGGCGATACCTACGCCGGCAAGGATGAGCCGGTTTCCGGCGGCGTTGCCACGGCTGCCGCCACCGGCACCCGAACCGGTTCCGCGCGAAATCGCGTAGATGATGGCCGCAACTCCAAGAGCTCCTACCAAGGCTGCTCCGGACACGACCGCCCCGGATGCACCGAAGATCACGATTGCCGCGACGGCGGCCGCGCTGGCACCGTAGCTGATGCCGATGATGTCCGGGCTCGCGAGCGGATTGCGCAGCATGGTCTGGAAGAGGGCTCCGGCAAGACCGAACGCGATGCCGATCAGCGTTCCCACCGTGGCGCGGGGCAGTTTGTGCTCCATGATGATGAAGCTCGCACCGGGGATCTTCTCGCCACCGGTCAGGTGGTTGATGACGATCGTGAAGAAATCGGGGATGGTCACGGTGTAGCTGCCCAGGAGCACGTACACGGCGAACATGACGATGACGGCGAAGCCCAGGAAGAAAGTGGGGCTCAGTACTCGTCGAAGTGACAAAAGATGGGTATGTTTCCGGGGAGCATTGGCATTAAGTGCCATCTCGGCGCGGGACTTGAGGGCGGTCATAGTCCTGCCCCCTTGCCGCGGCGGATCAGCCAGACGAAGACGGGTGCACCGACAATCGCCGTCATGATGCCGGCGGGAACCTCGCCCGGAAGCAGGATCACGCGGCCAATGACGTCGGCGCTGATGAGCAGGATGGGAGCCGCGACCAGGGAAAACGGCAGTATCCAACGGTAGTCCGGCCCGGTCAACGAACGGACGGCGTGCGGAATCACCAGGCCCACGAAACCAATGGGGCCGGCAAGGGCCGTGGCCGATCCGCACAACAGCACAATGCCGAGTGCCGTGATGCCGCGGGAGAGGGCGACATTCTGGCCCAGGCCGCGGGCAATGTCATCACCCAACGCAAGGCTGTTCAGGATTCGGCCGCCGGCCATCACGATCAAAGCTCCGATAGCCAGGAACGGCAGCGCCGGCAGCAACACGGACCAATCGCGCCCGCCGATGCTGCCCACCTGCCAGAAGCGGAAACGGTCAAAGGTGTCCTGGCTGGAAACCAGGATGACGTTCATCAACGAAAACAGGCCAGCACTCAGGGCCGCACCCGCCAAGGCGAGCTTGACCGGCGTCGCACCGTCGCGCCCCATGGACGCGATCGCATAAACCACGACGGCGGCAACTGCGGCGCCGATGAAGGCGAACCAGATGTAGCCGGTCAGCGAGCTGATGCCGAAAACGTAGATGCCCACAACAACCGCCAGCGCGGCGCCGGCGTTGAGTCCCAGGATGCCGGGATCGGCCAACGGGTTGCGGGCCACTCCCTGCATGGCAGCACCGGCCATGCCAAGTGCGGCACCGGCAAGCAGGCCCAGTACGGTGCGCGGGATCCGGGCGATGACCACAGCGTGGTCACCGTCGTCCGGATCGAAGTTGGTGATGGCTTCCCACACCGTGGAGAGCGGAAGACCACGTGCGCCGATCGCCAAGGATGCGGCGCAGACTGCTGCGAGTACGACGACGGCGGCCAGCAGCCAAGCGGTTCGCTTGCCTGCAGTACCGCGGGAACCGGTTCCCCCTCCGGTTCCCGCAGCATCAGGGGTGATGCCTCCCGGGCCAGCCGGCACCAAGGTGCCGTTGCCCCGCCCCTGGGCCGCCGTCGTCGTACTCAGTTTCATTGCAGTTACTTGCCGGCTGCGTCAGCGGCCTTGCCCAGCTGCGGCAGGAACGTGTCCAGTGCCCACGGAAGGCTCAGCGGTGAAGAAGCGGAGATGGAGAGCGTCAGGGTCTGGTCCGAGTCGGCAACCAAGGCGCCCTTCTTGATGGCGGGGATCTGGCCCAGCAGCGGGTCGGCCTTGATGGCGTCGGCCGTGGTGGCGTCCGGAACCCAGGTCACGAAGACGTCCGAAGCGAGTTCGTTGGCCTTCTCAGCGGACCAGGCGATGAAGAAGTCCGAGGAGGACTTGGTGTTCTGCTCTACTACCGGAGCGAGCTTCATGCCGATTTCGGAGAGGAAGCGCGGGCGGTTGTCGATAGCGGTGTAGACGTTGACGCCGTCGCCCTTGGCTGGTTCAAGGTTGCCGTAGATGAAGGTCTTGTCCGTGATCTGCGGGTACTTGGAAACCTTGTCCTTGACGGTGGCTTCGGTGTCGGAGATCAGCTTCTTGGCTTCGGCTTCCTTGCCGAGGGCCTTGCCGATCAGGGTGGTGCTTTCCTGCCACGGGGTGCCGTAGGCGAGCTCCGGCTGCGCCACGACGGGGGCGATTTCGCTGAGCTTCTTGTAGTCAGCCTCTTCCAGGCCCGAGTACGCGGCCAGGATAACGTCCGGGCTGAGCTTGGCGATCTCGGTGAAGTTGATGCCGTCCGCTTCGGAGAACTGGACCGGAGCCTTGTCGGTGCCGAAACCGGCGCCGAGCTTCTCCAGTGCTGCGTCCTTCCACGGGGTGGAGCCCTTGTCGTTGTTGCCCCACTCGTTCTTGGGGACACCAACGGGGACAACGCCCAAGGCGATCGCGACGTCGTCATTGACCCACGAGACGGTGACTACACGCTTGGGCTGTTCCTTGATGGTGGTCTCACCAAAGACGTTTTTGATAGTCACGGGGAAAGCTGAGGATGCTGCCTCGGAAGAAGCCGGAGCCGAGGTGGCCGGACCGGTGGAGCAGCCAGTGAGGGAAAGAGCGACGGCGGCAATAGCGGCCGTCGCGGTACCTGCGGTTTTGAGCAGGGCGCGGCGTGGGAGAAGGGAAGCCACGGGACTCCTTAAGTAAGTGATGCGAACCTAAGTAAGGCTAGCCTAGCCTGCCGAAAATTAAGAAACGTTTGCGTCACGTAATCCCCTTCGGGTGCGGAATTTCCCTGCAATGGGACGCAGATCACACCCTCTCTCACCTCCCGCCCCCTTCCGGCCGACCCCCTCTCACCTCCCGCCCCCTTCCGGCCGACCCCCTCTCACCTCCCGTTGGACAGCGCCGCCGGAACTTTGGGAGGATAGCGGCAGCGGACTACCGCTTCCAAGGAACGACAAGGGGATGAGCGTGCGCACTGTTTCAGATGCCGCAGCCATGGTTGGCGAGGTGGCCGCTTTGGCCTGCTTGGCACTCCCCCAATCGTCGGCATCCCTCTAGGCTCACCAGACCACCCGATTCCAGGGTCTTATTGCTGTGCCTTTACTTCTGCGATGACCGACGTCTCCTGCCATCCCGCGCGCACCCAAACGGCCGCGCGGACGTCGACCATTTCCGAAAGAAGCTTTGCCATGCAGAAAATCACTGCCCAACAGATCCGTTCATCATTCATCAACGCCAGCCGCTCCGAGGCAGCCAAGGTCAACCTCCCCCGCGACTTCGATGTACTCAACTGGGACAACCTCGAATTCCTCGGTTGGCGCGACGAGAAAATGCCCCAGCGCGGGTACCTCGTGGTTCCACACCGGGGCAAACTCACCGGAATCCTGCTCCGGGCTCCTGAGGGTGGCTCCGGGAAAAGGCGCGTGGTCCTCTGCGAACTGTGCCGCGACGTTTTCTCCAAGGACGACGTTTACCTGTGGGTCGCCAAGAAAGCCGGGCAATCCGGCAAGGACGGGAACACCGTGGGAACACTGATCTGTGCCGAGTTCGGCTGCAGCGCCAATGTGCGCAAGGAACCACCCCGCAACGAGATCAACCCGGACCCGTACGTCGTCGTGATCCGACAGATCTCGGGACTGGAGTCCCGTACCGAACAGTTCCTGGACCGCGTCCGGAGTAAGTAAGCCCATGTAGCTGGCAGTAGTGGTTGTTATGAGGGCTCATAACAACCACTACTGCCAGTCAGTTGGGTCGGCCACGCGGGCGGTGACCCTAACGCAGGACGATGTCCACGGGGTTGGCTTCGGACCGCCAGGCACCGGGGGTCCCTGGCCCGGCAATGACGGGAGCCGTGAGCACGCCCGAGCGGTTGGTTCGCTTGTCCCGGAGGATTTCCGTGACGGAGCCAAGGTGCCTGGACAGGTCGATCACGTTTTCCGGAGCGGCCAGCAACAGCTGGAACCCGAACTCGTGCAGCGCCTTGATGCCCGCGCCGGCGAATTCCTCGGACGCCAGGACGAACGCCTCATCCATCATCACGGTGCCGTACGTCGTAAAGCCTTGTTCGGCGATGCCCAGTTGGTAGCTCAGGGCCGCGGCCATGATGAACGCCGTGAATCGCTGGCGCTCACCACCGGACATGGAGCCGGTATCGGCGTGCATGAAGACTTCGGTTTTCTTCTTGCCTGCCTTACTGGCTTTGCTTGGCTTGGCCGCAGCCACCTCGCGGTGTTCCTTGCACTGGATGAACAGGTGCCCGCGGACGTCCAGCACCTCGGCCCGCCAGCGACGGTCTTCAGGAGTCTGCGAACCCAGCCTTTTCACCAGGGTTTCCAGCGACTTGTAGCGGGTGGTGAGCTCGGCGTCGTCGTCGGCGTCCGTCACCGGAGTGGCAGCGGCGCGCGGCGGCCGGCTGTGCTTGGCCTTCAACGCGTTCTGGATAGCATCCTTGAACTGCTTGGCCGTGGCCGGCAGCGTCTGCTTGATGTCCAGTTCCAGGAAGCTGCCCTCATGGAAGTTGACCTCGGACAGGATTCCATTGAGCGGCAGGATACGGCTGGTGATGCTCCGGCGTTCCTCGTCCAGGAGATGCAGCAACGTGCTGAATGATTCGTGTGTGCGTTGGTTGAAGAACAGCCGGAACTCGGCTTCCTGCGCAGGCAGTCCGTCGCTCACGATCGCGTGATACCGGGATTCGAAGTCGCCGGCAGCACCGATGGATGTGCCGTGGTCCGCGCTGATGGCACTGCCCCAATCGCGCACGAAGGCCTCAAACATGCGCGTCAACCGTTCGGCCGTCGCTTGGCTGCGGGATTCGGCCGCGTGCAGCTCGTCCAACAGCTTATTCCGGACGCCGTTGGCGAGGTTATCCAACTCATAGAGTTCGGATACATCCGCGACGCCGGCAAAGTACGGTTCCAGCGCGGCGACGGTAGCGCCCGACGGCGGTGCTTGCTCAAGCTTCAACCTCGCGGCATCGAGCAGGCCGTCCGCCGTGGTCATCTTGTGGTCGAGCGCTTTGTATTCGCTCTGCAGCACGGCGGCCGCACCTGTGGAGGACTGGTGCTTTTCACGGACGCCCTCGATGTTGGCCCGCAACGGCTCAAGGTCCGCCTGGGCGGCCAGGGCATCGGAGAGCCGTTGTTCGATTCTGGCGAGTTCGTCCGCGGCAACTGCTGCCGAGACCTGCTCCCACGGCCGCTCATCTTCAGCCACGCGACGCAGAGCCTCCAGCTGGCGTGCCATTCCTTGGTGCGAATCTTCACGGCTTTGCGCCAGTTCCGCGGCTTTGGCTAGTTCGTTCTCCAGCTCGCCCACACGTGCCGCCACGAGTTCGAGCTTCGATGCGTTGTCGAAGCCGAGCACGTAATCCTGGCGGCTCGTGAAGCGGTCGTCCTTCTCCACGGTGTGCCTGTTGCGTTTGACCACACCACCCAGGCTGAGGCCCTTGTCCATCGAGGCCAGCTCGTCCGGGTCCTCCACGCACGGGTACGCGAAGTCGAGGGCGATCCGCTCACGGATCCATTCCCCGGCGTCGGCGTTGGCACCCGAGGTGAGGATGTTCAACTTAGTCAAGAGGTCGCCGTCGGACACGTCCTCCACAGCCAGCGCGCCACCGGCGAGTGGCTTGGAGACGTCAACCGCCCGCAGCGCACCGCGCACCCTGTTGTCGTTCAAGTACCGCGTGACCGCGGCGAAGTGCTCGCCGGGGACCAGCAACGTGGTGGCCAGGTTGCGGAGGGCGCGTTCAGCGGCCGGACGCCACTGGTCCTGCCCCTCGGCGAGGTCGATCAGCTCACCGCCAAAGGGCATCCGCTCTTCCGGGACGCCGGTTGCGGCGGCGATCGCAGCGCGGTTTTCAATGCTCGACGGCGGCAGCAGGGACTTGCGCGACCGCAACGACAACAGCTCCTGCTCAGCCGCGGCAAGTTCGCGTTTCCGGGTTGCATGGCCGTCGAACGCCTCGAACCGCAGCTCCTTGAGCGCCTCCGAATCGTCCTTCAACTCGGCCGAACGGGCGGCAGCCTGCTCATGCGCCTGGTCCCATCCCTCGGCGGACCACTCCAGGTTCAAACCGGCATCAGCCAGTGCTTTCCTGGCCGCCTCCTCCACCTGCTGGCGCAGCTTGAGGCCAACCGTTGCGTTCTCCAACGACTGCTCAATGGCCGATATCGCGTTGCCGCCGCGGTTGTTGTAGTCCAGCTCAAGGTCCCGGAGCTCCTTGGAGAGGGCATCGCGGACCGTGCGTTCGGCGGCGAGTTCCTGCGCCTTGGACTGAGCGAGCTCCTTGAACCGGGTGAGCGTCTTGGCGTGAACCGTGACAGCAAGTTGCTGCTTGTAGGCCTCGAATTCCTCGCCAGCCAACTCCCTGAGACGGTTCGCGTCCAGCAGCGCCTGTGCATAGTCCTTGTTCAAGCCCGGAACCGGGGCAAGCTGGTCGCGCTGCTGCCGGACATCCTCCAACCGCTGCCGGATGGACATGAGGTTACTGAATTCCTCCACCACGTCATCCGCGGCAGCCAACGTGGCCGGAGCATCGAGAACTTGATCGCGGAAGAAGGTGTTCACGCTACCGCCCAGGCCCTTGCCGGCCTGGATCACACGAAGCAGCGGCAGCGCCTGGTCCGAGTTGATGCCCAGCAGCCTCCGGAAGCGCTCGGCGAATGCCTTGTGGACGTCGAACACCTGGCCGTCCGGGAAGATCGACTCCAGCGCGCCCTTGGTGAACCGCTTCTGCGCGATCCCCTCAATGGCATCCAAGTCCAACGGCTTACTGTCGATCACGTAAAAACGGCCGACACTGGACTCCGTGCCGTTCTTCGGCAAGTCAAAGAGCGCGGAGACCGTCACCTTCGTGCCGGCCGCGTTATCAAACGTCAGCGCGACGGCGGACCAGGTGGCACCCGGGCGCTGGAAGGCACTCGCCGAACTATCGCCGACCGCCTTATCACCCACCTTGCCGCGCATGTACGTGAACGTGGTCCTCTTATCCTCCACAGCGCCGCCGGATCGCTGGGCAGCGGCCTCGTTTGAGCGCGGGCGGGCATCGAACACGCGGAGCATCGCGTCAAAAAGAGTCGACTTGCCCACGCCCGAGTTGCCGGTCAGGAGTGTGCCCTTACGGTCCACATGCATGGTGTGGGCGCCATGGAACGTGCCCCAGTTGACCACCTGCACGAGGGCCAAACGCATCTGGCCGGGGTTCGTGAGCTCACCAAGCGGGAGCATGCTTGCGATGGTCACTTGGCTGCCTCCTCTGCTACTGGGTCGCTGTCCGCGGCGGTACCGGACACATGCTCGGCATCGTCGTCCCCGTCTTCCGCGTTGGCGGGACCTTCAGTATCCAGATCCAGCAGCGGCTCCGTGCCCGATTCGTCGGCTGCTACTGCCACCAGGGCTTCGATTTGGGCGGGGATGTCGCCGATGTTTTCGAAGGGGAGCGCCAGGGGGAGGGCGTTGCTAATCGTGTAGCTGTCTTCCAAAGGAGTGGCGAGCAGGAGTTGGCGGGCCAGGAGTTTGGTGATGGTTCGGGTGACCACGTCTGAGTCGCGCAGGGCATCTTGTTGGCCGGCCGGTGTGTAGTTGGCGACCAGGTCCGAGATTTCCTCGCGGGTGATCGTGGCGTCCGTCTGGGCTGTGACGTGGCGGTCCAGGAGGAGGCGCAAACGGAGCAGCACGATGGTTTCGACGCGGCTCAGTGCACGTTGCTGGCGGAGGATGCTGGAGCGGGAGCTGGCACCGACGGTTTCGGGGTCGACAGGGCGGAGGACGGCGATCTTGCGGTCGTGGTCGAGCTGCAGGGTAAGGAACAGCTCGGAGAGGCGGCTGCGGAGAATCAGCTGGTTATCCAGGAGGGTGGTCCACAGTTTCTCGTCGCGGCCGCCATCAATATACGGACCCTTCAGAAGCTTCACCAGTGCGTGGCGAACCTTCATGGGCAGCACGCCGGTATCGCCGGGGAACAGCGCAGCGCCGTCCACGAAAGTGTCCCGGGGCGTGACCCGGAACGGGTCGGGGTGGCCGGCCGCGGGCTCAGCCTCGTAGGTGACTTCCGCGGCCCCCTCCACGCTGTCAGTCCCCTCTTCGGTGACCTCACCGGCTTCGGTGACGTCCGGCGTCGTGATTTCCTCAGTCATCAGAATCCTTATTCAGCGTGACGACAGGCAGGTACGCAGTGCGGATGCTGCCGTCGATTTGTTCAAAGTCGATGTGTTCCCAGGCCGCCCGGTCAAAGCCGGCGCCCGTCTGCAATGCCATGGACAGCAAGGTGCGGACCGTGTTGATGTGGCGTTCCTCAGCGGGAAGGTTCTCCCAGGCCTCGCCCAACGTTGCCGAACCGGCCATCGCCGCCCGCACGATGGCGGGATTCGCCTTTCCGGTACGCGCCGAGCGCACGCGGTCCGAGTCGCTGAAGGCGATGGGATCGGCCAAACGTGGCGGCGTGGCAAATTCGTCGGGGTCGAAGAGCTTGACCATGGCCAGGGACTCGAAGCCGGCGTTGTACAACACGGGTCCCCGCGCCAGGCCGGGGCGGTCTCGCTCGTAAGGCATGGATCGGATAGCCTGCTCGGCCTCGGCTAGGACCTTCCGCAGGCTGACCGACTGCCGGACGTCGTCGCTCTGGATGTAGGTGTTCAGGCTCTCGGAGAGCTTGCCGTAAATCCGCTGGATCTGGCTGTGTTGTGTGCGCAGTTCTGCCACGAGGTTCTTCAGCGTTTCACGGTCATCATGCGTGAGGTCGTCAGCGAACTGCCGGCTGAGGACCTCGCCAATCGCCGAGCGGAAGCGCAACTGTTGCTGCGGATCCTCAAGGAAGGCCGTGAATGAACGGAAGGTGCGACCCTCCGGGCTCTGGCGCAGCCGCTTGTCGGCCTCCAGGACCTGGGCCATGGTGGCGCCCTTGCTCAACGACTCCTCGATGATCTGGTTGCGGAGTTCGCCTACAAGTTCCTCGATGCGGTCACGCATTTTCTTGTAGTCCGCAGGGAGGCTTGCCGCGAGGTCCAGGATGTTGCCGGCCGCTTCCACGGCTTCTTCGTCATCCAGGAGTCCGTCGAATTCGCCGGAGCTGATGTCCTCCACCAGCTGCTGCCGCTCTTGGATTTCCTCCTCAAGGGCCTCCAAGCGGGCGCTCTGGTCCGGGTTGGTCTCGTTGGCAAGCTTTTCCACGTCGCCCAACAGGGTGCCGAGCCGCGAACCGTTCAATGTGGACCGTTCGCTGGACAGGCTGTCCAGGAAGGCGAGCACACGGGCGGCGGGCTCGGTGACTTCATAGACGATCTGGCCGGACTGGTTGCGACGCGTCAGGAACTGCTTGCGCGTCCATTCGTCGCCAAAAAGCTTGCCGTTCTGCTGGCCGCCCAGCGCCGGATCCTGGCGGCGGAGCTGCTCAAGGAAAGCGTCGACGTCGGCGTGGAACTCTTCGAGCGGAAGCTGCGGCCGGGTACGGGTAAAGGATGCCTGCAGCACCGCGATTACCCATGGCGCCGAACGCGTCAACGCCCACGCCGGACCCTTGGTCAGTTGCTCGAGGTCGCGAAGCCGCGCGCCAATGGCGTCGGCGGAGGACATGGCTGAACGGGACAACTACTCTCCTTCAGCTGCTGCGAAAACCTGGCTGGCAGCGAAAACTGCCCCGTACAAGGTTAACGCAGAGCGTCGCCCGGGCGTCGGACGGCCCCGAAGTGCCGCCGTCGGGCCCGCCAGCAGCACCCGGCCGCAACCATTTCGTAACCTACCGTCCGGTACGGTTTCGATCCCATATCAACGCAGTCACGGCGCGATTCTGCTCTGGCCGGAAAGCACCCCCACCCCTAATGTCAGATCATCGACGCAGCCACGCCGCGCCGACCCACGCACCGTCGCTCCGGGGGGAACCATGGATTTCGATTTCACTGCGCTGGAAACAGGCACTTACGTAGTTATTGGAACGCTGGTCTTCGCTGCAATTTTGGTGGCTTTCATCGCAGCAGCAGCAATGGCAACAATCGTCCTTATTGGAGCCATGGGCATGGTCTGGTACACCGTCAAGGGTGTGCTCGGCGGCCTTGTCCACGGCATTAACTTTGCGTGGGACCGCCTGGTTCACCACGCTGGACAAGTGGAAATTCCGGCCGAATTCCAGCCCCAGATTTCCCCTAGTACGGGTAGCTACTCGCGGGTAGCATTGAGGGACAGCTGAAGGGTTCCCACCCAAGGCGGACCCTGGCTCCATCCGGCACAACCGGCTAGAGGAGTTATCCCATGACGTCCGCCACTGACAGCAGCCTCACCGCCGCAAGCGTCAACGCCACCGCAGAAGAAGCCCGCGCCGTCGCAGAGGCTGCCCGCGAAACCGAATGGAAGCGGCCCAGCTTCGCCAAGGGCCTGTACCTGGGCAGCTTCGACCTCAGCCTCATCCACCCGTGGCCACAAGCCAAAGCGGAGGATGTGGAGCGTGGCGAAGAGTTCATGGCCAGCTTGCTTGCCTTTGCCAAGACCATGTCCGGCCGCGTGATCGAGCACGACGCCAAGATCCCGGACGAGTACCTCAAAGGACTCTCCGACCTTGGCGTTTTCGGCATGAAAATCCCCCGCGAATACGGCGGTTTGGGATTGTCCTTGGTCTATTACGGCCGCGCACTTGCCCTGCTGGGATCCGTCCACCCGAGCCTCGGGGCGCTGATCTCCGCCCATCAATCCATCGGCGTTCCCGAGCCCGTCAAGGAATTCGGCACCCCGGAACAAAAGCAGGAATACCTGCCGCGCTGCGCCGCCGGCGCCATCACCGCGTTCCTGCTCACAGAGCCCGACGTCGGCAGCGACCCCGCGCGCATGGGCGCCACTGCCGTCCTTTCCGACGACGGCGGTTCTTACCTTTTGGACGGCGTGAAGCTTTGGACCACCAACGGTGTGATCGCCGAACTCGTGGTGGTCATGGCCAGGGTTCCTTCCCGCACCGACGCTGACGGCACCGAACACAAGGGTGGCATCTCGGCGTTCGTCGTGGAGATGGACTCCCCCGGCATCACAGTAGAGAACCGCAACGCGTTCATGGGCCTGCGCGGGATCGAGAATGGCGTGACCCGGTTCCACCACGTCCGCGTGCCTGCCGCCAACCGGCTCGGCCGCGAAGGCCAAGGACTGAAGATCGCGCTCACCACGCTCAACACAGGGAGGCTTTCCATCCCCGGCTTGTGCGTGGCCGCCGGAAAGTGGAGCCTGAAGATCTCCCGGGAATGGTCCAACGCGCGGACACAGTGGGGACGCCCGGTGGGAAAGCACGAGGCCGTGGGCAAGAAGATCGCGTTCATCGCCGCAACCACTTTTGCGTTGGAGGCAGTGTTCGAACTGTCCGCGGAGATGGCCGACGCCGGCCTGAAGGACATCCGGATCGAAGCCGCACTTGCCAAGCTCTGGTCCACGGAACTGAGCTGCCGGATCGCCGACGAACTCGTGCAGATCCGCGGCGGCCGGGGCTTTGAAACCGCTGAGTCGCTCGAAGCCCGGGGCGAGCGCGCCGTGCCGGCCGAGCAACTCCTCCGTGACCTCCGCATCAACCGGATTTTCGAGGGTTCCAGCGAAATCATGAAACTGCTCATCGCCCGCGAAGCCGTGGATGCCCACCTCGCCGCGGCGGGCGACCTCGCCTCAGCGGACGCGAGCCTGCAAGACAAGGCGAGGGCGGCCGTCGGGGCCTCCGGTTTCTACGCCCGCTGGCTGCCCAAGCTGGTTGCCGGAGCCGGCATGGACCCACGCTCCTACGCTGAGTTCGGACGGCTGGGCAAGCAACTGCGGTTCGTTGAGAGGTCCTCGCGGCGCCTGGCCCGGCAGACCTTCTACGGCATGGGCCGGTGGCAGGCCAAGCTGGAGCACAAGCAGGCGTTCCTTGGCAGGATCGTGGATATCGGGGCCGAACTGTTCGCCATGGCCGCGTGCTGCTCCCGGGCAGAAATGCTCCTCCGCACCCATCCCGAACAGGGCGCGGCCGCATTCGAGCTGGCCGAGGCGTTCTGCGAGCAGGCGCGAGTGCGGGTTGACGAGTACTTCGACCAACTGTGGAGGAACACTGACGACGGCGACCACGCCCTCTCGCGCAAAGTCCTCGCCGGAGACTACGCCTGGTTGGAGGCCGGCGTCCTGGACCAGTCCGAGGGAACAGGGCCGTGGATCGCCGACGCCTCACCGGGCGCCTCCACCAAGGAGAACCTGCACCGCAACTACCGGTAACGCGCTAGCCGACGTCCCCGTCAACGTAGAACCAACGCTTGGCTTCCCGCACGAAACGGGAGAGTTCGCGCTGAACTCCGCGTTCGCCGTCGGACCTGTAGTAGGCCGCGAACTCCACGGTGCCGTCAAGGTCCAAGGGGCCACCGTTGCTTGTTGAAAGGATGTCGAGGCGACGCCACTGCATGTCCGGGTCCAGGTCCATGGACGCCGGGCGGGTAGAGGGATGCCACGTGCGGAGCAGGTACTCGGGTTCAAGGACCACGAACGCCGAATACCGGGAACGCATGAGCTGCTCGGCCGTGGGGGCATCCGCGTCGCCGCGATGGAAGCGGCCGCAGCAATCGGAGTACTGTTCGCCGGAGAGGCACGGGCACGCACCGTTGCGGAGTCGGGCATGGTCAGGGGTCACGAGGTCCCAATCTGAGGCTGTAAATGAGAGCTGGGCAACATATTTTCCCACGCGAGATAACAGCTTTGAAACAACCCTGCCCGTGTGTGGGGTGGCGCGTGATTCCGTCGGTGTTGGACCTTAGGCTAGATAAGCAAGCTGGGTGGGCAATGCGCGCATCACAAAACGACGGCCAGGGGAGGCTACGTGGAGGATCCGACAACACTCGCCATCAACCTGACGTACTTGGGCACACTGGGGCTAGCCGCCCTCATGTTCTTGGGTCTCGGGTTGATCATCATCATCACTCTGGTGGTTGCCGGAGTGGGGCGCCTGGTGTCCATTGTCCTTCTGGCATTGGTGGGGATTTTCCCCAAGAAAGACACCACGCCCATCGTTCATCTGCCCCCGCGCCCGGCTCGCGTCCCCGTCCCGGTGAGCGCCGGCGTCGTTGATTCTGCGCCTCCGGTGCAGTCACCGCTGGACGACCTCACCACCACGGGCACACGGCCAGCTGTTGTGGCCGCCGCTGCGGCCTCCGCCGTTGTGGCCTCCGCTGCACCCGCGCCGGCTTCCGCTGCTCCCGCGCCCAAGCGCGACCTCCTTGGAGATGCCCGACGCCGGCTCCTCGGTGCGTCCGCGGCCGTCAAGGGCGGTGCGTGGAAAGCCAAAGTGGACCCCCGGAACCTGCCCAAACCGGCCCAGGTCAAGTCCGTGGTCGAAACCCAGACCGCACATCACCCGATAGTCGTGGCAGCCACCAAAGAGCCGCCCGTCCTCGCAAAGGACTGGGCCGACGCCGTGGCCGAAGCGGACCAGCGCGCAGCCGCCCGTGCCAAAGCCGAGCCGCCTCCCGCCATCAAGGTGACCGTCCGCGAGGTGGGCGAGCCCACGCCGACCACCAGCGACGAGGGCCCTGGCCCCACCGCCCCGGATGTTCCCGGCAAGTCACCGGACAACGGCGGACAGGCATCGGGGAACGGCGCAAAGAAACCGGGCCCGAACAATTCCAAGAACGGGAAAGCTCCGAGCCCGATCCGAAAAGGTTCGCTCAGCGGAGCCAGCCGCAACTCCTAGGCAGGTAGCCGGCGGATGGTGCCTTGAGCGAGCGAGTCCGGCCGAGGCCAATGCCACGAGCAAGAGGAGAAGTGCGGGCACGAACACCGTCACTCCGAGTACCCCCGGCCCGCCGTTGGCCAACTGGCCGCCCCCCCCCTGAGGGGCAGCTAGGCGGCCAGTTGCCGGAACGCCGCGCCGTGGTAGATCAGGGGCTTGGATTCGAGGTTGATGGTGGTCGCTTTGACTTCCAGTACAACGATTGCGTGGTCCCCTGCCGGCGTCTCCGAAACGACCTCGCATTCAAACCCCAACACGGCACCGTCGATCAACACAGCTCCGGAGTCGCTGACGCTGGTATCCAGCCCGGCGAAACGATCGCGGGTCTTGGACGCAAGCTGCAGTGCGGCCGCTTCCTGTCCCTCGGCGAGCACCGATACACCCAGCCGTTGTGCCTGGCGGAGTTTGGGCCACGTTGTGGAGGAGTTCTGCACGGCGAACATCACCAGCGGCGGCTCCAATGAAACCCCTACCGTGAAGGATGACGCCACCAAAGCTTCCGGCGTGAAATCCACCATGGCGCTGAATGCAGCAACTCCGGACGGGAACTGCGCAAATGCTGCCTTGATGGCCGCCGTTTCTTCCACTGTGGTCTGTGTCATCCTGCTGTCCCCTTCGTGCGTCGTTTGTACTCCCCTCCCATAATTCACCTGCCTGGACGAACCTCAATATTTGTTGATCCGGAAGACATTTGTGTTTCCGCATGTCAAGAAATGTCGCGAACTAAGGCCTCCTCCATTACCTCGCAAGACGAAAAACGAAGAAGTTCTACCATTTGCGTTTATGGCTCCGGCGGCCGTGTGTAGCCTCGATTGAACATCCCGTCCATGGCCGTTGACTCAGGCCAGGGCAGCCCCACCCGCAAAGTCCCACCACAGGAAGCCGACATGAGCCTCAACGAGCTACGAACGCTTGGACGCACTGGCGCCCTGATCAGCCCCCTCACGCTGGGCACACTCAACTTCGGCACCGGCACTGCGCCCACAGGGCCGGCCGAGAGCATACGCATCATCAAGGCTGCCCTCGACGCCGGCATCACGAGTGTGGACACCGCGGACATCTATTCCCAGGGCGAAGCTGAGACCGTGGTGGGCCAGGCGATCCACAGCAGGCGAGACGACGTCTTCCTCGCCACGAAATTCCACGGCCAGATGGGTTCCAACCCTGCCCACGCAGGCAACTCACGCCGATGGATTGTCCGGGCTGTTGAGGACAGCCTGCGGCGACTGAATACTGACAGGATCGACCTCTACCAGGCGCACCGTCCGGACTACAACACTGATCTCCTTGAGACCATCACGGCGTTGAACGACCTCATCCGCCAAGGCAAAATCCTCTACTACGGCACGTCCGTCTTCAGCCCGGCGCAGCTGGTCGAGGCACAGTGGATTGCCAACACCAACCACCTGACCCCGCCGGTGGTGGACCAGGTCCCCTATTCGCTCTTGGTGCGTGCAAACGAACGCGACGTATTCCCCATCACCCAGCAGTACGGCGTCGGCGTCTTGAGTTACGGACCGCTCGACGGCGGCTGGCTGGCCGGTGGCTACCGGGTGGGCGGCGGTCAGCCGGAGAGCTCACGGTCCGCCGCTGTCCCCGGCCGCTTCGACATCAATGCACCTTTTAACCAGGGCAAGCTGCACGCCGCGGACGCATTGGCCCAGCTGGCTGCACGCCACGGCCTGACCTTGCTCCAGTTGGCTGTGGGCTTCGCGCTGAACCACCCGGCAGTGACCAGCGTGGTGATCGGTCCGCGTACAGAGGATCACTTGACTGACTATCTGAAGGCCGCGGACGTGGTCCTCAGCGAAGCCATCCTCGACGAAATCGACGACATCGTGGCCCCGGCAGTCAACTTCCTCGAGCGCGACGCCGGCACCGTGGCACCGCACCTCGAGTACCCGGAATTACGACGCCGGTAGCCGGCTTCCGTTGTGAGGCCTACTCTGCGTTCTTTGCGCCTGTTTTAGCGCGCAGAGCGGGCCCCGCAACGAGGTATTGACGCAGGTTCGCCCCCCGCGTGATCCTTGTCCTAAGTGCTGCGGCACGCCCGCAGCGTCAGGTCCAGTAGAACGCCGCCACCCATGTCCAAACACCATGTAAAGCACGCCCCGGAGAAGACCGCCATCGCCGGTCAACCGACCAAAGGTCCACTGACCCACGAAGAGCTGCAGCTGTCCGGCCGGAACCATTCCATGCCGCTCGAGGCCCTGCACGACGACATCACGCCAGCAGGCCTGCATTACTTGCTGGTCCACTTCGACATACCCCACGTGACCGCTGAGACGTGGCGGTTGCGGTTGGGCGGGGCCTTCGGTCGCAGTCTTGAACTGAGCCTCGACGACATCAAAGCCAGGGAAGCCGTGACCCTTCCCGTCACCCTCGAATGCGCCGGCAACGGACGTTCCCTTCTCCAACCTCGCCCCCTCAGCCAGCCGTGGGTCCTGGGTGCCGTGGGCACTGCGGAGTGGACCGGGACCCCTTTGGCACCCCTGCTGGAGGAAGCGGGTTTGGCGAGTGACGCCGTCGAACTTGTCTTTACCGGTGCGGACAGCGGAATCCAAGGCGGCGTTGAGGAGCCCTATGCGCGCAGCCTGACGGTGGCGGAGGCGATGCATCCCGAGGTCATGTTGGTCTACGCGATGAACGGGAACCCCTTGCCGCTGCAGCACGGGTTCCCTTTGAGGCTTCTGGTTCCAGGCTGGTATGGCATGGCGAGCGTGAAGTGGTTGACGTCAATCGAGGCCGTCACCTCGCCGTTCATGGGCTTCCAGCAGGCAGTCGCCTACCACTATCTCCAGGGTCCTGACGGGCCTGGGCTGCCGGTGACCCATATCCGGGTGCGTTCCCTGATGGTGCCGCCCGGGATTCCCGATTTCTTCACACGGCGCCGCGTGGTGGATGCCGGTCCCGTGATGCTGCACGGGCGTGCGTGGTCAGGGCACGGAGACGTGGAACGGGTGGAAGTGGGGATCGACGGCGAATGGATGCCGGCGCACCTCGACGCGCCTTTGGGGGACTTTGCCTGGCGGTCGTGGTCCATGGTGTGGGTCGCCAGTCCGGGCGAGCACGTGCTGCGCTGCCGGGCGATGGACACGTCCGGCGCGCTGCAGCCCAGTGAGCAGGTGTGGAACTACCAGGGCATAGGGAACAACATGGCGCAGCGGGTTGAGGTGACGGTACGGTAGTTTTCCTGGCGCGGCCCGAGATCGCCGGAACGCTGTGACACCGCCGAAGCGTTCCGGCGTTTTTGGGTAGCTTCCCGCGTTCTCGCGAGGCTACGACACCCCGGCTAGACTCGTTCCAATCATGAGTATCCCGTCTTCATCCCCAGCGAACGTCCGCGTCGACGCGTGGTTGTGGGCGATCCGAGCCTACAAAACGCGCTCCGCAGCCACCGCCGCCTGCCGCGCCGGGCATATCCGCATCAACGGGAACCCGGTCAAGGCGTCCCAGAGCGTGATCATCGGCGACACCATCCGCGTACGGGAATCGGGTTGGCAACGGATCCTCGAAGTCCGGCGACTCATCGCGAAACGGGTCGGGGCAGAGGCCGCGTCCCACTGCTTCACCGACCACACTCCCCCGCGGCCCGTCGCCCCCAAACTAGGGCTACCCCAGCGTGACCGCGGCGCCGGCCGACCCACCAAGAAGGACCGCCGGGACATGGACAAACTGCGCGGGTAGGTGTTTGGCGTGTTTCAGTCGAGCTCGTATCAGCTGGATCCCTGGCCGTACTTGACGGTTATCCACAGGCGCCGCTTTCTGACATGAAACCTCCCCCCGGCCCGGCCTAGACTGACCGGCACATCACCGAACAGCTGCTGGGGAGCCTGTCATGCCACGCCTTTTGTCTGCCTCTTTCCTGTCCGCCCGCGCCCGATATGTGGGCGTTTTGGTCGCCGTCGCTGTGCTTCTGAGTAGTTGTCAGGGCGGCGCTTCTCCGGGCACCATGCCTTCCGAAACAAGCCCGACGACGGCGTCACCCACCGCGAGCTCTTCGTCACCTGTTGCTTCGGCCAGCGCACCAGCCGTGTACAAACCGGCCGACGCGAAGGGGAAGGCCCAGAACGTGCCGGTGCCCGTGATGCCCGAGTTGGCCAAGGAGAACTCGAAGGCGGGGCTGGAGGCGTTTATTGGGTACTGGTTTCAGTTGCTGAGCTACGCATACGAAACCGGTGAAACGGAGAGGGTTAAAGCCTTGTCCAGTGGGAGTTGCGCGCTTTGCACAGACCTCCTGTCAGGTGTCGCCACCAACTACACAGAAGGCCGATGGTTGGTTGGCGGGCGGTATCGGACACCCGTCATCGAGGTACTCTGGCAAGCCTCCGCGACGCCGCAGCCAGCCAAGGTTCAGGTTTTGCAGGAGGAGATCCTGTACATGAACCCCGATGGCTCAAATGGTCGCAAACCGACAGCTGCAACAAACGACGCGGCGGCCTTCTTTGGTGTATTTTCTGATGGATCTTGGTCCACGACTGATCTTGGCGTCATTAGGTGAGCGCCAAGCGTGCACGGCTTGCAGCACTCGGCGTTTTATTTGTTTCATCAATGCTCAGTTCCGTACCGTGCTGGGCTGCCACCACGCCCAGCCCCGGAACTGGCTTTAGTGATCGCTCAATACTGGTCGGCGCCGAGTTCACCATCAATCCCGACACTGGCGTGCCATCCACCACGATGGGATCGGACGCAACTATCGAGGACCCTTACCAGTACAAGCCGGACACCCTATGTCGTTCCGGCGGAGGGGGCTTGGGCTGCCAAGGCCTCCAGTGCCCGCCCAAAACACCGGGCGGCGGCGATGGCACCCCCGTCATCTGGAAACAAGCACCAAAATCCATCACCAACCCGGACTGGACCGACTACCGAGGAATAACAGGCCCCACCTGCCTCTACGACCCCCAACCCCAGAACGTCCTACCCGCCATCGCCGCCCGGATCCTCAACGACTTCCGCCAACAACCCATCAACCCAGGAACCCTCCAAGCCCAACCCTTCCCCCACACCCTCAAAGGCGGACCCACCAACTTCTACACCACCACCACCGAACAAACCTTCCAGATCACCATCCTCGGCCAAGCAGTCCACCTCACCGCCACCCCCACCAACTACACCTACACCTTCGGAGACGGCACCACCCTCGGACCAACACCAGCCGCCGGGTACCCCATCCCCCAAACCCAATGGCTCACCACCAACACCCGCACCAGCCACAACTACACCCAAACCGGCAACTACCAAGCCACCCTCACCACCACCTTCACCGGCACCTACTCCGTCAACAACGGCCCACCCCTACCCATCAACGGAACCCTGGACCTCACCACCCCACCCAAAACCATCCGAGTCTGGACAACAGAAAAAGCCCTCGTCGCCGACACCTGCCAACAAAACCCCAACTCCTGGGGCTGCCCGGGAACAGAACCCAAATAGCCAGTTGCGCGACGTACCGCCACCACCCACTTTGAGCGGAAACACCCTCGCGACACACCGCACTAACGGCGTGTCAGGGGGCTCCGGGTCGCAAAGGTGGTCGTGACCGCACAGCAAGCCGGCCACGAATCACGGCCACCAACAACCACCGGCACCACTTTTAAGAAGAAAAGCACCAGTTCCGAAGAACGGATGCTTCCCAGCGGCGGCCCCGACCGGCGTCGATCCTTACGCCTGAGCGAAGGTAGCGACCGCTGGCGGGATGCCCAATAGAACCTACGAGAACCAGGTATCCGGCGGGCCCATGAAGAGCAGGAAGCTGAACACCGCCCCTACGGCCACCAAGGTGGCAACGACGGCCAGGATCGGGTTCCGCAGTACCCAAGCCTGGGCTTTCTCAAAGCCACCCTTCGGCTTCTCTCCTCCAGCGGCCAGGCGCCATCCGCCGTCGAGGAGTCCACGACGGTCGAGCGACTTCTCCATGGGGATGGTGGCGTAGGGAATCACGGCAGAAGCAATGGCCAGCAGGCCCGTGCGTGCCGGCCACTTCTGGTTGATCCACGTGAACGCGGCGGTCGCGGCGTAGCAGAGGAACACGAAGCCATGGATGCCGCCGGCGATACTCACACCTACGTCGGTGGTGCGCGTGACGTACTTAAGGAACAGCCCGATCAACAGGAGGGTCCACGTCACGGCTTCGGCGAAGGCTACGGTTCGAAACAAAGTGCGGGGCTGCATGGAAGTCCTCGGGTGGGATACGGGAGTCACGTCCAATTTACCGTGGCGGCGTCACAACGTAGGAAGCGTCTGCCGGTTCCTGATTCGGGAGTCCCCGAACTCGATGGCCACCGGTGCTATTTCCATCGGTGGTTCGTGCCGCGTCCTGGTTTTGCCGACGGCGATGTGTGGCACCCACCGTGGCGACCTGTAACCCAGAGCGGGAGAGCTCAGGATGAAGTCGTCAAGATTATCCAGGCCCAAACCGTCCAGGACGACATGGAGTCCCTGCAGCAGCAGGGTTTGGTAGTCATGCACTTCTTGCGGCACATCGACCTCCAGACCGCTGATGCGTCCGCCGCCAAGGGGTATCAGTCTGTCGGACTTCCCCAGGAACCCTTCCAACACGGGCAGTTCCGTGAGCCAGGCAACGAGCTCGGGCAGTGCCTCGACCGCAAGGGTGTTCCCTTTGGTCCAGGCCTCGATGTCGCGGCCGAGGTGGTCCAAGATGCCGATATGCAGCAGGGTCATGTGCAAACCCTGCGGCTTGCGGAGAGAGTCAACATAGCGGTTCAGTCCCTCGTACTCGGAAGTCCCCATGCCAACGCCAATGACCGGCACTTCAAGTGTGATGCGGGGTCCCTGAGTGTCTCGTCCGGTCCTCATGGTCGCCATTATGCGCCGGATGGGAAGCGGACGGCAGGCCGACGACGCAACTCATCTGCCGCCGTCGTGCACTCGCTACTTCTTGGTGCGGGCCTGAACCAGGTTCGCGAACGGAAGCCGCCCGAAAGCCGCCAGGAAGTCAGCGTGGTAGGCGGCTTCGGCCGCGTTGACCTCGAACGCCGGGAGTTCCTTCCAGGCGACCACCAAGTCCAGGGCGTCGCGGAGCTGCCAAATGAGCCGGGCGTCCCAGACGACAGTGGGGCGTCCGCGGCCGTAGTCCATGAACTCCTGGAGCTGCTTGCGGAGCCCGCGGTTGCCCTGGCTGCCGGCGCTGGCTTTGCCGATATACAACACTGAAGCGTCGGCAACCCATTCGGCCTCCAATGCTTCCCGCTTCAGTGATGGGTCCTTCTTCTTGAACGTGCCGGCGGCGCTCTTAGTAAGGAATACGGGTTCGAAATCAGCGGGGCGAAGGATTGTGAAGATGCCCGGCCCTTGGGGGACCCGCATGGGGTCGAGTTCGTCGAGCGGCCGGAATCCGGTGAACCCATCCAAGGTGAGCGACTTTTTGGTGAAGAGCATGGTCCATTCTGCTGGAACCCTCGGCGGGCCCCAACCCTGAAGCAAGCCTTTCAGCGTTGACATGCCCCTGTGACCCGTGCCATATTCAAAGGTGTGAACCTGTCAGACAGCCGGACAGCCGGACAGCCCGAAGTTCAGGGGCATCCCGCTACTCCTACGCCCATTTCGCGCATTTCCGCAGCTGAGGCGGTCTTTGCGGCCCTCCGGCGAGCCATTGAGGGCGGGCAATTCGACATCGGCACCAAGCTCAGCTCCGAGGCAACACTGGCGGCACAATACGGCGTAAGTCGCTCAGTCATCAGGGAAGCGCTCAGGTCTTGCAACACCCTGGGCCTCACCATGACCAAAACCGGCAAGGGCACGTTCGTTGTGGCCAACAAGGTTGCTAACGACCTTACCTTGGGTCAGTACAGTGCGCGGGATCTCAACGAAGCACGTCCGCACATCGAGATCCCGGCGGCCGGCCTCGCCGCCCAAAGAAGGACGGAGGAAGAACTTGAGCACATCAAGGAAATCGTCCAGGAAATGCTTGACGAGAACGATCCCGAAGCCTGGGTGAACCTCGACGCCAGCTTCCACTCCGCCGTCGCCCGCGCCAGCGGAAACCGCGTGTTCGCCAGCGTTGTCTCGGATATCCGCGACGCCTTGGCCCACCAATCCGAGACCCTGAACCTCGTAGCCGACCGGCAACACCGCTCGGACGATGAACACGTCGCCGTCCTGGAAGCGATTGAAGCAGGCGATTCCGACGCCGCAAGGAAAGCGATGGCCGACCACCTCCTGGCCGTCAGCGTTGCCTTGGACACGATCCTCAGCAAATGACCCGCCCAAAGGACACCATGCCTGCCCCCGCAGCACCGGCACACGAAACCCCAACACGAACGCCACACCACGTCCCCCTCGTCGAGGTGACGCGCGACGGCCTCGTGGAAAGCATCCACTACGGATCGTTGATCGCCCTGCGGAGCAACGGCGCCACCCCGATACAGGCCGGCGAGCCGGAAGCCCCGATGTACCCGCGCTCAAGCCTGAAGCCCCTGCAGGCAGTTGCGCTCCTCAAAGCTGGCCTGGATGTCCCCCAAGAACTCCTTGCCCTCACCGCTGCCAGCCACTCCGGCAGCAAACGGCACCGGGACGGCGCGGCTGAAATACTGAAGCAGCATGGACTCACCGAAGCTGCGCTCGGCAACAGCACGGACCTCCCGTACGGCGTCCCTGAACGCGAAGAATGGCTCCGTGCCGGCAACGGCCCCACTCAGATCGCGCAGAACTGTTCCGGCAAGCATGCCTCCATGACCGCCGTCTGCGTCGTCAACGGCTGGCCTGTGGAGGGCTACTTGCACCCCGAGCACCCGCTGCAGGTCCTGGTCCGCGACACCATCACGGACCTGACCGGCGAGGAAGCCGCGGCAGTCAGCACCGACGGCTGCGGGACGCCGCTTTTCGCGCACTCCCTGCACGGGATGGCGCGCGCCTACGGCCGCCTCGCTGCCGCTGACGAAGGCACCAACGAGGGCAAAGTTGCCCACGCCATGCGCCGCTTCCCGGAAATGGTGGCCGGCGAAGGCCGCGACGTCACCGCCCTGATGCGGGCCGTTCCGGGCCTGCTCGCGAAAGATGGCTTTGAGGGCCTCCAGTTGGTCGGCCTCCCCGATGGCACCGGGCTGGCAGTGAAGATTTCCGACGGCGGCGATCGCGGCCGCATGCCCGTCACGGTTGAGGTCCTGCGCCAGTTGGGCGTCGACGGCGGCAGCCTGGACACGCTGCAGAGCCCGCCCGTGCTGGGCGGCGGCCTTCCGGTCGGTGTGCTCCGCGCGGCCCCTTTTTTCACCACGAACTAAACCAAGGACAGCTATGACCACCGTTGATCAGGCAATCCCCCTCCGTTCCGAACACGACCTCCTGGGCGACCGCGACGTCCCCGCGGATGCCTACTGGGGCGTCCACACCCTCCGCGCAATGGAGAACTTCCCCATCACCGGGCAACCTCTCTCCACCAACAGGCACCTGGTCAGGGGACTCGCGGCCGTCAAGCAAGCAGCCGCACGCACGAACCACGAACTCGGGCTCCTGGACGCCGAGCGAGCAGGAGCCATCGAGCAGGCCTGCCAGGACATCATGGACGGCATGCTGCTCGACCAGTTCATGGTGGACGTGATCCAGGGCGGCGCGGGCACCAGCTCCAACATGAACGCCAACGAGGTCATCGCCAACCGTGCACTGGAAATCCTGGGCCACCCCAAGGGCGACTACGCGAAGCTGCACCCGAATGACCACGTCAACCTGAGCCAGTCCACCAACGACGTCTACCCGACGGCGGTTAACCTCGCCACGATCTTCTCGGTGAAGGAACTGCTCCTTGCCTTGGAAGAGCTCGAGCTGGCGTTCGCCGAGAAGGGCCGCGAGTTCCGCACGGTGGTAAAGATGGGCCGCACCCAGCTGCAGGACGCTGTTCCCATGACGCTGGGCCAGGAGTTCGGCGGCTACGCCGTCACCATCGGCGAGGACCGGGCACGCCTGGACGAGTCCCACATGCTGATCCACGAGATCAACCTGGGTGCCACGGCGATCGGCACTGGACTGAACGCTCCGGCGGGATATGCCGAGGCTGCGTGCCGACACTTGGCTGACATCACCGGCCTTCCACTCCTCACGGCCGTAGACCTCATTGAGGCCACCCAGGATGTCGGCGCTTTCGTGCACCTGTCGGGTGTGCTCAAGCGCGTTGCCGTGAAGCTCTCCAAGATTTGCAACGACCTCCGCCTGCTGTCCTCCGGACCGCGTGCGGGACTGGGCGAGATCAACCTTCCGGCAGTTCAGTCCGGATCGTCGATCATGCCCGGAAAGATCAACCCGGTGATCCCGGAAGTGGTCAGCCAGGTGGCGTACGAAGTCATCGGAAACGATGTCACCGTCACCATGGCCGCGGAGGCGGGCCAGCTTCAGCTGAACGCTTTCGAACCGATCATTGTGCACAGCCTGCACAAGAGCATCTCCCACCTGGAAGCAGCGTGCCGCACCCTTACGGCACGCTGCGTCCGGGGCATCACCGCAAACACCGAACGGCTACGGCTTACCGTGGAGCAGTCGATCGGTCTCGTCACGGCATTGAACCCCCATATCGGTTATGCCTCCGCCACCGCTATCGCCCAGGAGGCGCTGGCAACGGGCAAGGGCGTGGCGGAACTTGTTCTGGAGCATGGCCTGCTGACGGCAGCCCAGCTCGAAGAACTGCTCTCCCCCGAACGTCTGGCGAATCTGAGCAAATAGGCCGAAACTGGCCACAAAGCCCGCGGCTTGAGTCAGCCGCCCCCGCCCGATGAGGCATTACCCCACGAGGCGCTGTTCGGCGAGCCCGGAACCCGACCGGGATCGCTCAGGACACACCAACAGGACACCCCTAAGGATTCCAATGACCAATCCCATCACGGACCACACGGTCCCGGCCCAATCGCACGCCAGCGAGAAAGCCCTCCACAAGGAGGACGCCGGCTACCACAAGGACCTCAAACCCCGCCAGATCCAGATGATCGCAATCGGCGGCGCCATCGGCACCGGCCTGTTCCTGGGCGCCGGCGGCCGGCTCAACGCGGCTGGTCCCTCCCTCGTTATCGCCTACGCAGTCTGTGGCTTCTTCGCTTTCCTGATCCTCCGCGCCCTCGGTGAACTTGTTCTGCACCGCCCGTCGTCGGGATCGTTCGTCTCCTACGCCCGTGAGTTCTACGGCGAAAAGGCTGCCTTCGTCTCTGGCTGGTTCTACTGGATCAACTGGGCCACTACCACCATCGTGGACATCACCGCGGTGGCTCTTTACATGAACTTTTTCGGCAAATACATCGCCTGGATGGGCGCCGTTCCGCAGTGGGCCTGGGCCCTCATCGCCTTGGTGGTTGTCCTCTGCCTCAACCTGGTCTCCGTCAAGGTCTTCGGCGAAATGGAGTTCTGGTTCGCGCTGATCAAGGTGGCCGCCCTGGTGGCCTTCCTCCTCGTCGGCACCTACTTCGTCATCTTCGGTACCCCGGTGGATGGCCAGGAAGTCGGTTTCAGCCTCATCTCGGACAATGGCGGCGTCTTCCCGAACGGCATCCTGCCCATGATCATCCTCATGCAGGGTGTGCTGTTCGCTTACGCCTCGATCGAGCTCGTGGGAACCGCTGCGGGTGAAACCGCCAACCCGGAGAAGATCATGCCCAAGGCCATCAACTCCGTGGTCTTCCGCATCGCCGTCTTCTACGTTGGCTCGGTCATCCTCTTGGCCTTGCTGCTCCCGTACACCTCCTACGAAAAGGGTGTCAGCCCGTTCGTGACCTTCTTCGGCTCCATCGGCGTCGAAGGCGTTGATGTGATCATGAACCTCGTGGTCCTCACCGCGGCGCTTTCGTCCTTGAACGCGGGCCTCTACTCCACGGGCCGTATTCTCCGCTCCATGTCCGTGGCGGGTTCCGCGCCGAAGTTTGCCCAGCGCATGAACAAGGCCGGCGTCCCTTATGGTGGCATCGCCATCACTGCGGGCGTGTCCCTGCTGGGCGTCCCCCTGAACTACCTGGTTCCGTCCGATGCCTTCGAGATCGTTCTGAACGTAGCTTCCGTGGGCATCATCGTCACGTGGGCAACCATCGTCCTGTGTCAGATGCAGCTCAAGCGATGGTCCGACAGGGGCTGGCTGAAACGTCCTTCGTTCCGGTTGTTCGGGGCGCCCTACACCGGCTGGCTATCCTTGGTCTTCCTTTTGGGCGTCCTGATCATGGTGTTCATCGAGTCCCCGCTCACCATGCTGGTCACCGCGGTTGCCTGCGGACTCATGGTCTGGGGCTGGTTCTTGTGCCGCAAGCAGATCCATGAGCTGGCGGCCACCCGCGATGGTTACACCGGCAGCGCGCCGGTGATCGCCAACCGCCCGCTCCCGGGCGGCGACAAGTAACAGCAGTTCCGCTAAGTGCCCGACGGCGGCACCCGGGTTCCGTAACAACGGGACGTGGGTGCCGCCGTCGTTGGTTAACGCCCCCAACTGGGTAACAGCACATGTCCCGATGACCGCTCAGTCGAGCATGTGCTGTCACTTACTTGGGTGAGGACGCGCCACAAACAGACATCAGATCATTCCCGACTACTATTGGTCCATGGCTGTCACAGACGAGGCGATCAGCAAGATCAAAGACATGCTGATCCGCGGAGAACTCAAGGCCGGCGATCGACTTCCGCCGGAAAAAGAACTGAGCGAGCGGCTCGGACTTTCGCGGAGTTCGCTGCGCGAGGCTGTGAAAGCCCTCGAACTGATCCGTGTGCTGGATGTCCGCCGCGGCGATGGAACGTATGTGACCAGCCTCGACGCGAAGCTCCTCAACGAGGCCGTGGCGTTCGTAGTGGACCTGCACCAGGACCGTTCCATCCTTGAACTCTTTGAGGTCCGACGAATCCTGGAGCCAGCCACGGCACACCTGGCCGCCGGCAAGATCACGGCCGATGAACTCCTTGCCCTTCGGAGCACCATGGACGGCATCGACGAGAACACCGACGTTGAAGAGTTGGTGGCCCACGACCTCGAATTCCACAGCATCATCACCGAAGCCGCCGGAAACGACTACCTCGGCAGCCTGCTCGAAGCCCTCTCCAGCAGCACGGTGCGTGCACGGATCTGGCGTGGCCTGACGCAGGAAAAGGCAGTGGCGCACACCTTGGCTGAGCACCGCGCGATCGCGGATGCGTTGGAAAGGGGCGACGCCGAACTGGTGCGCGCCCTGGTGACCGTGCACATCAGCGGTGTGGAGAACTGGCTGCGGCAGGCGCTCTAGGCAGGCCTGCCAGCCAGCCCGTAAGTGCGGCTCGCTGTCCTCTCCAGTATCTGGTCCTGCTCCGGAAGCGTTAATGAGGACACCAGTTCCAACAGCACATCCAGCGTCCGTCCATAAGGCGCTCCCAAGGTACTGACCGGCCAATCACTGCCGATCATCAGGCGCTCCGGGCCGAAGACCGCCAAGGCCTCGTCAAACAACGGCCGCAAAGCATGGACGGTGTACTCGGCGGCAGGCAGGTGCAAACCGGAGAGCTTGGCCACCGTGTTCGGTTCTCGGCCCAACGACCGGAAGTCTTCACGCCAAGAGTCCATTGCGTCGGAATCACCGAGCGGCGGTTTTCCCAAGTGGTCAAGCACTACGGTCAGTTCAGGGATTTCGCGGGCGAGCCGAACGGCTGCACCCAGATGCCGCGGGAAGGCGTCAGGTACGTCGAAGGCAAGGCCGCGTTGGGCGACGAGCGCCAAGGACTCACGCACAGAAGGAAGCGAAAGGAAGTCGTTGCGCGGATCGTCATGGACCAGATGCCGCACACCGCAGAAAATGGGATCGGCGGCGAACCGGTCGAGCTGATCCGCAGCTTGAGCAGGCGTGTCCAGCCTGACCCACCCCACGACGCCGAGCACCCAGGGATTGCGCGCAGCGACCGCGAGCATGCTTTCAGTGTCTGCAACGGTATCGTCGGCCTGCACCAGAACCGCACCGCCAACCCCTTCCGATGACAACGCTTCCCGCGCTTCGTCTTCCCCGAAGCTGCGGAAGAGCGCACCATGCTGCGGCCCGAGCCACGCATACGGCCGGACACCGCCGGTCACGAAGGACTCAAGTTGCCACAGATGCAAGTGCGCGTCAATCACGTCGGGCAGCCTCCAAGGCGTCCCACAGCTCCTCGGGAACGGTCTCGGCCATTCGTGCAGCATTCGCGGCGACGTGCTCAGGGCGGCCCGCCCCTACTGTCACGTTCACCACAGCCGGATGCCGCAGACCGAACTGGAGTGCCGCCGTCGGAAGTTCAACCCCGAATTCGCGGCAGACAGCCGCCAACCGCCGCGCCCGCGACACCAGGTTCTGCGGCGCGCGTTCGTAGTTGTAGTGCGCGTCGTCGGGAACGTCGGGACGGGCCAGCAGCCCCGAGTTGAAGACACCGACGTTCACGACGCCGGTGCGGAGCGCCAGGCAGCGGTCCAGGAGGGGGACGTCGGGCTGCTCCAGCAGCGTATACCGGCCGGCGAGCATGACGAGGTCGAGGTCCGCCTCTTCAGCGCAAACCAGTGCTGCCTCGGCAGAGTTGGTTCCGACACCGATGGCCCTGACCAGGCCTTCGTCCCGCAGCTTCTCCAAGGCGGGCAGGGCGTGGGCTATTCCGGACTGGAGGTCGTGGACGTCGGGGTCGTGGAGGTAAGCGATGTCCACATGGTCCAGGCCCAGCCGTTCCAGGGATTCCTCGATGCTGCGCCGCACGCCTGACTCGGAGAAGTCCCAGACCCGTCGGCTGGTGGCAGGGACATCGAAGCCCTCTTTGTCGGTACCGGAGCCTTCCGGATGAGGTTCCAGGAGCCGGCCAACCTTGGTGGAGACAGTGAATTCGTCCCTGGGCCGGACCGCCAAGGCGGCACCGAGTCGTCGCTCGGACAAGCCCAGACCGTAGTGCGGCGCAGTGTCGAAGTAGCGGATGCCAGCGTCCCAGGCGGCATCCACGGTGGCCAGCGCCTGGGCGTCCGGGATGGCCCGGTACAGGTTCCCGATGCCGGCGGCGCCGAAGCCCAGGGCGCCCAACGGCAGTGCGTTCACGGCAGCTCCCATACCTGCGGGATGCCCGCGTCGTTGCCTGAGTAGTCGTCCTGGACATCCAGCAGTTCCGCCATGCGTGCCTGCCACGGGACATTGGCTGGGTGCTCGGCGAGCGCATGCCGCATGGCCTGGTAGTCGTCCACATCCACTACATGGAAGAGGTCCAGTCCGCTCCGCCAGATCCGCCAGTTCCGCACCCCGGCTTCCTTCAGGGCGGCTACGAGCTCGGCCGGAATGCCGGCGTGCGCGTCGGCATACTCTTGCTCGGTGCCCGGCTTGAGCCGTGTGTGGAGGGCGATGCTCTCAGTCATTGACGGCCTCGGGTTTCAGGAACAACTCCAGTACGGGCACGGCGACGTCGGGCCGCTGGACGGGGAGTTTGATGGTCAACGTTCCGGCGGGCTGGCCGCCGGGCGTCATGTTCATGGCCTGCTGGTCCGGGTCTACCTCTTTGAGGAACACCTCTGATGCGTCGTTGAGCAGCTGGGCATACGCCACTTTTCCGGCGAGGTCGGGGAGATGGACGTACTCGAACGGCCACGCCATCAGGTGCACGTACAACCTGTCCCCGCGCTGGGTGTAGCGGGCGTCCGGCGGTGCAGTGAACTGTGAGGGCCCGGCCCCGTAGATGGAGCGGGAGTGCAGCTTCATCCACTCGCCGATGCCTTCCAGGGACGCCAGCGCCCGGGGATCGATGGTGCCCCTGCCTGTGGGGCCGATGTTGAGCAGCAGGTTGCCGCCTTTGGACACACCATCCACCAGCATGCGGATGAGCAGGTCCACGGACTTGTAGTTCAGGTTGTCCCGGTCGTAGCCCCAGGAGCCGTTGAGGGTCTGGCAGGCCTCCCAGGCGACTGGAACGCCGTCGATCATCATCGGGCCGGCAGGCTGGTACTGCTCCGGTGTGACAAAGTCTCCCGGGATATCCAGCCTGTCGTTGACCACGATGCCGGGCTGCAGTTCGCGGACCATGGCGAGCAGCTTTTCCGAGCCCCAGTCCTCGCGACCCTTGCCGCCCCAGAACTCTTCCTGCCCGTTGTCCCCGAGACCGGCTCCAGCGTAGGAGAAATCGAAGAACAGGTAGTCGATGGTGCCGTAATTGCTCAGGAGTTCCCGCACTTGGCCATGCAGGTACTCGCGGTAGCGGGCCATGTCGCGTCCGGCGTTCAAGCTTTCGACGTCGGCCGCGTTGCGTTGCGGGTGCACACCGTCAACCGTGAAGTCGGGGTGGTGCCAGTCGATGAGCGAGTGGTAAAAACCTACCTTCAGTCCTTCGGCCCGGAGCGCGTCCGCATAGGGCTGGATCAGGTCCCGTCCGGCCGGAGTGTTGGTGGCTTTGTAGTCCGTCAGCCCCGAATCCCACAGGCAGAAGCCGTCGTGGTGCTTGGTGGTGAGGACCACGTACTTCATCCCGGCTTCCCGGGCGGCGCGTGCCCACTCGCGGGGATCGTAGAGATCGGGATCGAAACGCCGGAAATACTCGGAGTAGTCCTCCACAGTGATCTCTTCCCGGTTCATCACCCACTCATGACGGGCCGGCAAAGCGTAGAGTCCCCAGTGCACGAACATGCCAAAGCGTGCCTCTTCGAACCAAGGTGCGTGCTGAATCAACGGGCTTCCTTCCATACCGGGCCGTCCGGAAAGCTGTACGCGGCCAGTGTTTCACGGAGCATTTCGTTTCCGGCGCCGGGGGCCGACGGCGGCCAGTAGGCGCCGCTGTGGACAACCACGGGTGTGATGAAGTGTTCATGCAGGTGGTCCACGAACTCAATGGTCCGCCCTTCCTTGTTCCCTGACACAGCAACGAAGTCGAACATGGACAAGTGCTGCACAGCCTCGCAGAGACCAACCCCGCCTGCGTGCGGGCAGACCGGCACGCCGAACTTGGCAGCAAGCAGGAGGATGGCGATGTTCTCGTTCACCCCGGCTACACGGGCGGCATCTATCTGCAGGACCTGGAGTGAACCTGCTTGGAGCATCTGCTTGAACACCACCCGGTTCTGGACGTGCTCCCCGGTGGCCACGGGAATCGGAGCCACACCCCGTGCAATGGCGGCATGGCCCAGGATGTCGTCCGGGCTGGTGGGCTCCTCGATCCAGGCGATGTCGTACGGTGCCAGGTGGGCCATCCAGTCGATGGCGTCCTGGACATCCCAGCGCTGGTTGGCGTCCACAGCGATCTTGATGTCCGGCCCCACTGCTTCACGGGCGGCGCGGACGCGGCGGATGTCGTCCTCCAGGGACGCCCCCACCTTCAACTTGATCTGCGCAAATCCGTCAGCCACGGCTTCCTTGGCCAAGCGTGACAGTTTCTCGTCGCTGTATCCCAGCCAGCCCGGCGTCGTGGTGTACGCGGGGTAGCCCTCTGCGCGGAGGGCTGCCGTGCGCGCTTCCCGGCCCGGCTCGGCCGCGCGAAGGATGGACAGTGCTTCGTCGGGCGTGAGGGCGTCGGTGAGGTAGCGGAAGTCTACGAGCGCTACCAGTTCCTCCGGGGACATTCCGGCCAGCAGTTCCCACAAGGGCAGGCCGGCTCGCTTGGCTTTCAGGTCCCAGAGTGCATTCACCACGGCGCCGATGGCCATGTGCATGACGCCCTTCTCCGGTCCGAGCCAGCGGAGCTGGGAATCGTGGGCCAGGAGCTTCCACGTGGCTCCCATGTCCGCGAGGAGTTCCTCAACGGAGCGGCCGATGATGTGCCCGCGCAGGGCATCGAGCGCGGCCGTTTCCACTTCATTGCCGCGGCCGATGGTGAAGACGAAGCCGTGGCCCTCGTGGCCGTCACCGGCGTCCGTGCCGATGATGAGGTAAGCGGCTGAGTAGTCGGGGTCCGGGTTCATGGCGTCCGAGCCATCGAGTTCCAAGGACGTAGGGAAGCGGATATCGAAGGTATCCACTGCTGTAATGATGCTCATGGGGGCTCCTGGCTTGCGTCACGATTCTTCACTGAGCCTAAACATCCGATGTCTGCCTTGTCAATGAGTCACATTTCCGTATTATGGAGGGAAACACCACACTAGAGCTCGGATGTTAGTCCCGAACGCACGGAGGAAGCCATGACCTTGAAATTCGCCAGGCTGGGCACGGCCGGAAACGAACAACCGGCAGTCATCGCCCAGGACGCCAGCGGTACCGAGAAGTACTTCAGCCTGACGTCCCTGACCAACGACATCGACGGCGGTTTCCTCGCCTCAGACGGTATCGAACGTACCCGTGAAGCCCTGAACAAACGGGAACTTCCTGAAGTCTCGGCAGAGGGCCTTCGAATCGGCGCACCCGTTGCCCGCCCGGGCGCAGTAGTAGCCATCGGCCTCAACTACACGGCCCACGCCGCCGAATCCGGTGCGACGCCGCCCGAGGTTCCCGTGGTTTTCCTCAAGCCGTCCAACACCATCAGTGGCCCGTTCGACGCCGCCCCCATCCCGCCGTCGTCGGAAAAGTACGACTGGGAAGTGGAGCTGGCAATCGTGATCGGCCGTGAAGCGTCATACCTTTCCACTCTCGAAGAAGCCGCAGACTGCATCGCCGGCTACGCAGTGGCCAACGATCTCTCCGAGCGGGAGTACCAGATCCCCGGCGCAGCAGGACAGTGGACCAAGGGCAAGACCCTCCCGGGATCGACTCCCCTGGGACCGTGGCTGGTACCCGCGTCAGACATTGATCCCGGGAACCTTCGCCTCCGGACCTCCGTCAACGGCGAAGCCCGCCAGGACTCCAACACCTCGGACATGATTTTCGATCCCGCCACGATCGTCCACCACCTCAGCCAGTACATGGTCCTGGAGCCGGGCGACGTCATCATCACGGGTACACCGGAAGGCGTGGCATTGTCCGGCCGCTTCCCGTTCATCCAGCCCGGCGACGTCGTTGAACTGGAAATCGACGGCCTGGGCAGCCAACGGCAGGAGTACTTCCGTGCCCAGGCCGGTGCCGGCACTTCCGCTGCGGCTCCCGCCCACATCAACGCCTGATGGCCTCCACGTCCATGGAATTTGAAGGCCTCACAGCACTTGTCACGGGCGGCGCCTCCGGCATCGGAGCGGCGATCGCGGACCGGCTCGCAGCAGGCGGAGCCCACGTGGCGGTCCTGGACCTCGCCCCGGAAACCAGCCCGCACTTCGGTGTGCAGTGCAACGTGGCCGACGACGCCTCGGTGCGTGCCGCCGTCGACGCCGTCGCCCGGAAGTTTGGCGGCCTCGACATCGTGATCAACAACGCCGGGATCGGAGCCCAGGGAGACATTGCCGCCAACGACGACGACGAATGGCTGCGTGTCCTCAACATCAACGTGGTGGGCATCGCCCGCGTGAGCCGTGCCGCCTTGCCGTACTTGCGCGAGTCGCCGGCCGCCTCGATCGTCAACACGTGCTCCATCGCCGCCACAGCGGGGCTCCCCCAGCGCGCTCTCTACTCGGCGTCAAAGGGTGCGGTGTTGTCGTTGACGCTCGCCATGGCCGCCGACCACGTTCGTGAAGGGATCCGCGTCAACTGCGTGAACCCCGGCACCGTGGACACACCCTGGGTAGGCCGGCTGCTCGATTCCGCCGCGGACCCCAGCGGCGAGCGCGCAGCCCTGAACGCCCGCCAGCCGCACGGCCGCATGGTGGACCCGGCAGAGGTGGCCGGCGCCGTCGCTTATCTCGCCAGCCCGCTGTCAGGCTCGACGTCGGGAACCTCGCTGGCGGTCGACGGCGGCATGCAGGGCCTGCGGTTGCGCCCGGTCCAGTAGGGGCTGACCACGGGACGAACGCGGGCGGCGACTGGCCCGGCGTCGTGCGCTGCGTCGTAACGCAACGGGCCCGCAACGTCCCGGACGGACTGTTCGCCTATGCTCAACTGCAAGGAATCAACGGCGATCCATCAAGGAGACACGGCCATGACTAACTGGCGCATCAGGGACTTCCACTCGTCCGATCTGGACGGCATCCTGCACCTCTGGGAGTCACTCAAAGCCGATGGCGTGGAACCCGTGTACGCGTTGTCCGAGGTCCTGGCGTCGTGCGAAAAGGACCATGCAGTGGTTGCCGTGCAAGGCGACCAGGTGGTGGGCGCCGCCGTCGGACGTGCGGCGCACGACCAAGGCTGGATCGTTTTCCTTGCCACTCTGACCGAGTTCCGGGGCCGCGGCATCGGCACCTCGCTGCTGTCCGCCGTCGAAAACCGCATGGCCCCGCACGGCCTTAACAAGCTGTCCGCGCTCATGCCTGAAACCGAGACCCGTGTTGAAGCGTTCCTGGGCCGTGGCTTCGTGGTGAAGAAGAACCTCCGCTATTTCGAGCGGACCATTCCAGTTCAACGCCAGGAGCTGGAGCCCCTGAGCCTGCTCGGTGGGCGCATCCTGGCCCGGGATCTCTGGGAGAACGTGGCCGGCATGCGCCGCGAAAAGGAACTGCTGGAGCGCCGCCTGGTTCTGCCGCTGGCCGAGGCCGACCTCGCCGACGAATATGGTGTGGTGCCACCGCGCGCCGTGGTGCTTTTCGGTCCGCCAGGTACCGGCAAGACCACCTTCGCCAAGGCCATCGCCTCACGGCTGGAGTGGCCTTTCGTGGAGGTCTTCCCATCGCGGCTTGCCGCCGATCCCAAAGGCCTGGCCGGTGCGCTGCGTGAGACGTTCCTGGAAATTGCCGAGCTGGAGCACGCCGTGGTGTTCATCGACGAGGTAGAGGAGATCGCGTCGCAGCGGGCCGGTGATCCGCCGTCGCCGTTGCAGGGCGTCACCAACGAACTGCTCAAGATCATCCCGGCGTTCCGCGAACAGCCCGGCCGGCTCCTGGTCTGCGCCACCAACTTCATCCGCGCCTTGGACACCGCGTTCCTGCGCCACGGACGGTTCGACTACGTCATCCCCATCGGCCTCCCCGACGTCCACGCCCGCGAGGCCATGTGGCAGCGTTTCATCCCGGCCACAGTGGTGGATGCGGTGGACATCGCCCAACTGGTGGAGCGGACCGAAGGCTTCTCCCCGGCAGACATTGAGTTCGCAGCGCGGAGCGCCTCCCAGCGGGCGCTAGAGAAGGCGGTGTACGACGACGGCGGCTCGGGTCTTGCGCCCAACGGACGCAAGGGGCCGGTCACCCAGGACTACCTCGACGCGATTGCCGATACCCGCACCACGGTAAGCGAGGAGGTCCATCAGGACTTCCTGGAAGACATCGACGTGTTGGGGCGGGTCTAGGGTTCCTTTCGCCCCGCCCTCCCCCTCCCCCGCCGCTCTCCCCCGCCGCTCTCCCCCGCGAGATCGCCGGAACGGTGCCGTGTCGCTGGTCCGGAACGGCGAACTGGACGCATTCCGGCGATCTCAGCATGGAGTCAGTGGCAGCGGTAATCTTTGAGCCATGTCCACGAATCCCCTTCGCCATGCGCTTTCCCGGATGGGCGGCCGCGATCCCCACGAGAAGCACCGCACCGCTACTCCCCTGGAACTGTTCTTTGACCTGACCTTCGTCATAGCCTTCGGGGTTGCCGGCAACCAGTTCGCACATGCAGTGGCCGAGGCACATTTCGGTGCCGGACTCCTGGGCTTCGGCTTCGCCATGTTCGCGGTGATCTGGGCGTGGATTAACTTCACATGGTTTGCCAGCGCCTACGACACCGACGATTGGGTGTTCCGCGTCGTCACCATGGTGCAGATGGTGGGAGTGCTCATCCTGGCCATGGGCATCGAGCCGATGTTCCACTCGATTGTGGAGGGCGACCATGTGAACAACGTGGCCATCCTGATCGGCTACATCATCATGCGCGTGGCCCTGATCTTCCAGTGGCTCCGCGCTGCCCGCCAGGACCCCGAGCGCCGCGAGACGTGCCTGCGCTACGCCAAGTACCTTGCTGTGGTCCAGGTGGGTTGGGTCATTGCCCTGGTGATCGAGACCGATGTCCTCACCACGTTCCTCATGGCAGCTCCCTTGTTCTTCCTGGAAATGGCGACTCCGTATTTTGCCGAACGCAAGATCCGCACACCGTGGCACGCCCATCACATCGCCGAAAGGTACGGGCTGCTGGCCATCATCGCGTTGGGCGAGTGCCTGATCGGGGCCATTGAAACCCTCCGGGCAATCGTGGCCCTCCATGGTTGGACCCTGGATGCCGCACTGGTTGGCCTGAGCGGCACGGGCCTGGCCTTCGCCATGTGGTGGATCTACTTCATCCTGCCCTCTGGCCCGGCCCTCCACTTCCAGCGGCACCGCTCATGGGTGTTCGGCTACGGGCACATCTTCATCTTCGCCGCCATCGCGGCCACAGGCGCCGGGCTGCACATCGCCGCCTACTTCATCGATCACGAAGCCCACATCCCCGCGGCCGCCGCCGTAGCGTCAATCGCCATTCCCATCATCTTGTTCAAGGTTTCGCTCACAACGCTCTACAGCATCATGCTTGGGGCTGACCGGTTGCTTCTGTGGAGCACGGCGCTGGTGGTGCTTGCCCTGGCCGCGAGCATCGCCATGGCCGCGGCAGGAGCATCGGTACCGCTGTGCATGCTGGAAATGATGCTGGTGCTCGGCCTTTCCATCGTTTTCGACGAACGGCGCGGTCACAAGGGCCGGGCAGCAGCACTACGACGCCTGGAAGCCGCTGCGGGCTAGCTGTATTCCCCGGGCCCTCTGTCACAGCGACAACCGGCTGGTTCCAGTGGTGCCGTCCCTGTAGGTCACCACGACCTCAACGCCGTCCGATGATGTGTCCCGCAGTTCGTCTCCCGGCATCCAGAAAGCGAAGCGCCCCTTGGACACGGTGGCAACTACGTCCTGGTGGGTGCCGCTCTTGTAACTGATGCCCGCAACGTCAGAACCGGCTTCGCCTGCCGCCAAGGAGATGTTTCCGGCGCCCATGGTCCCGGTTCCCAAGGCCATGGCGGTGAGTTCGCGGGGGCCCGGCGTGGAGTCGTTGGCCGATGATCCGATTGCGCCAATCATGCTCCGGCCGAACAGGTGGAAGGAATCGTCCGTGATGCACAATGCCGAGAAGCCACCCGTCCCCGAGAGCACCACAGTGGTCCAGGCTCCCCTTCTCTCCGAGATCGCTACCTCGGCGGCGGCAAGGTCTCCGGCGTGCATTCCGCCGCCGGTGTCCCTCTTGGATGACCGGCACTCGGCAGCGGCATCCGCACGTTCCTGCCCGGTCATCCCGGACGGGACTCCAGTCCAGGTGGCAAAGGCTGGGTCGCCTCCTGACAGGGCGGGCAAGACGATCAAACCCGCGGTCACTGCGGCCGCGACTCCACCCAGGAGAGCTACCTTGCGGCCGGTCCGGGGACGCGGGGCAGCGGCTGCCCGCCCGGTGTGGCGGGCGGCCGGGGCATCCGTTGCGAGGATGCGCCGGAGGTCAGCCCGCGCCCTGCCGGCATCCAGCTCGAGGGGGTCCGCAGCGTCCAATGTTCGGAGGGAAGCGTCCAATATGTGGTCTCGAGTCATGGCGTAGTAGTCCTAACCAGGTCTGAAGCGGGGGTGCCAAGGGGCGGAGGTACGTGTTCCAGGAGGAGCCGAAGTGCCCGGCGGGCGCGGCTGAGCCGGAGGCGGAACGCCACCGGTGAGATCCCCAGCACCACTGCAGCCTGGGTCGCGTTCAGGTCTTCGAAGACAGCCAGGCCGAGGGCCTCCTGATGCACGTCGGACAGGAGCCGCCATGCTCTGGCGAGGTCCACGCGACGAGTGATGAGGTCCGCGTCTTCGCCTGGGTCCTGCGCGGCTACTGCCTCCGCGAGGCGCACGCCGAGGGCCAAACGACGCTGTTCCCCCCGATTCGTGTTCAGCAGGATGTTCCGCGTGATCCCGAAGATCCAGGCCCGGGCGTCGTCGAGCTTGCCGGGAGCCTCATCGAAGCGACGCCACACCACAAGGAAGGCGTCGGCCACGATGTCATCGGCGTGGTCCGGATGCGCCCGGCGCTGCACAAATTTATGCAAGTCCGGGTAGACCGCTTCATAGAGCAATCCAAAGCTGTGCCTCCGGTCCGGAGGATGCGAACTGTGCCTCATGCCCTGTACCTGTCTGCCACCTGACCAAGTGTGTCGCAAAGTTGGGAGAACTATACTGAGACGCTCGAATCATCGGCACGTTCGTGCCGATACGGCTGAAGTGGGGCTTGATTCCTCCGCTGAATCGACGGACGATGATCCTATCGGCACGATCGTGCCGGTCGATCGTGCCGATCGTCCAAGGCAGGAGGCTATTGTGCCGAGCGAATCCTTCATGGCTACGCTGAGCGCCGAGGTCCGCGCACGCCGCACGTCCCTCAGCCTTAGCCAGCAGGACCTCTCCGATCTCGCCGGGGTCTCGGAACGCTTCGTCAGGTTCGTCGAAAAAGGCAAGGCGACGGTCCAATTGGAGCCCCTGCTGAAGGTCCTCGCGACCCTCGGCTTGGAACTGACGGTCCGCGCTGCCGGCGGCGCGACTCCCCCCGTGGCGACGAAGTGACCCTCCACCGCATTGCCGACGTTTACAAGCAAGGAGTACTGGCGGCGCGGCTTGAACGCCACCAAGGCGGCACCAAGTTCAGTTACCTTCCCCGCTATCTCGACGCCGGACTCCCTCCGGTTGCCGTCACGCTCCCTGCGGTCGCCCAGCCCGTCTTCACACCTAGCGGAGCCGTGCCACCCTATTTCACAGGCCTTCTTCCCGAGGGCCGGCGCCTCAATTCGCTCCGCCGCAACGTAAAAGCGAGTGCTGACGACGAACTCGCACTCCTCATGGCTGCCGGCGGCGACGCCGTTGGCGATGTCCAGACGGTCCCCCACGGTGAGGCTCCGGCGGAAGGAGGCGCCGCCGTCGTACTTGATCCAAAGCTGCCGCTCGACTTCGATGCCCTCTTGGGCGATCCCGGCCTGATCGATCCTGTCGCTTTGGCGGGTGTGCAGGACAAGTTGTCGGCGGGGATGATCTCACTCCCCGTCGCCCAGGCCGGCAAGCGGTACATCCTCAAACTCAACGCCCCCGAGTTCCCGTGCGTCGTGGAGAACGAATTCCTGATGTTCCGGTACGCGCGGAGGCTGCGGATTCCGGTCAGCACAGTGCAATTGGTGCACGACGTCGGCGGCCGGGCAGGTCTGTTGGTGGAGCGATTCGATCGAATCACCGCGGCCGACGGCTCCGCTCAGCGTCTTGCCGTGGAAGACGGAGCGCAAATCCTTGGCCTGTACCCCGCCGACAAGTACAGCGTTCCGTTCGGCGATGTGTGTGCCGCCTTGACCTCCCAATGCCCGGCGTCCCTTCCGGCGCTCAGGAACCTCGCCATCCAACTGGCATTCGCGTGGTTGAGCGGCAACGGTGACCTGCACGCCAAGAATGTCTCTATCGTGGAAGCCCCCAGTGTCCTGGGTGGGCGTGAGTTCGTGGTTGCACCGGTCTACGACATCCCCTCCACAGTGGTCTACGGCGATAAGACACTGGCATTGGGGATCGGCGGAAAGAAGACCGGCATCTCCCGAAAACACTTCCTGGCGTGGGCCGCGAAGTTGGGATTGACGGATCGGGCGGCCCAGCAAGCCGTGACCGTGGCCCTCAAGGCGAGCGGCCCTCTGATCAACGACCTCGACGCCGGCGCCTCGCCCTTCGGAACAATGCAAACCAAGGACTGGATCAAGGAGCTCAAACACCGGCGCCGCCTCTTGGAGGGCTGACCCGGACCGCTCAGTCAGGGACGATCTGGTCAAGCTCCGGGAGCAAATGCGGGTTGATCCGCTCCAGGATCAATCGAACCTCTTCCGGGGGAACTGCTGCATACAGGACGGGGCGGGCATCGGCGTAGCGGGTGTTGCGGGGCTTGTCCGGCCATTTCTCGGCTAACGCCTGAACGCGCTCCGGCAACGAGTTGTGGGCGTTGTCGGCGATCTTCACCAAGGTGGCGTCATGGTCTTCCGCCACGAAGCGGATACCGGCCTCGTAGTCGTCCGGGTCATCGTGAAAGCGCTTGGTGACGCGTTCGATGATGGCCAATGCACGCTCCGAGACTCCCATGTCCAGCAGCGCCTGCCGGGTGATGGGCGTATCCTCGGCGATGTCGTGAAGGTATCCGGCGATCTGAATATCCTCATCGAAGTCGGCGAGCGCGTCTCCCACTGCCAGGACATGCTCCCGGTAGGGACGCTTCAACTTGTCCTTTTGCCGATTGTGAGCCACCTCGGCCAGGACTTTTGCTGTCTCTACGGTGAAGCGGGGTTCGGTCATGCTGGCCTCCGGATTGGTTAGGCACCGACGGGGATCGGCCCTTCGTTAAGGCTAGTCGGTGTTCAGACCGGACGCCGTTCGGGCTATTACCAGTCCCCTGTTACCAGTCCTGCACGGCCCGCGCGGCGATGGCCACGGTGACGGCCCTGGGCAAGCGCTGCGCGAAGCCTGCGGCCACGCGGTTGACCCAGCCGGAGACGACGCTGCCGGGAGTCCCGTTGCGATCCAGCGCCTTGATGGCCGTCTGGACTACCTGCGCCGAGGTCTGCATCTTGCCCACCGCCGCGGACTCACTGCCGAGGACGTCGAAGAATTCAGTGCGGGTTGCGCCCGGGCACAGCGCGAGGACGCGGAGCCCGGAGTCCTTGGTCTCGTGCGCTACGGCCTCGGTAAAGCTCAGGACGAACGCCTTGGTGGCACCATAGACAGCCATGCCGGGGATGGGCTGGAACGCTGCGGTGCTGGCGACATTCACCAGCCCGCCCTGCCCGGAGGACAGCATTCCTGGCAGGAAGGCCCTGGTAATGTCCACTAACGCGGCTACATTGAGGGATATTTCGGAGGCGATGACGTCCGGATCTTCCTCCACCAAGGGCGCGTGGGTGCCGAATCCTGCGTTGTTGATCAGGGTGTCCACGGTGATTCCGCGGTTGCCCAGCTCTTCCAGGAGCTCGCGCCCAACGCCTGCCCGGCCCAGATCCATGGGCAGGACAGTCACGGTAACTCCGTGTTTGGATCGCAGATCCTGCGCCAGTTCTTCCAACCGGTCCGCACGGCGGGCCACCAGGACGAGGTTTGCCCCGCGGGAGGCAAAGCGCCCGGCGAATTCGGCGCCGAGGCCGGAGCTGGCGCCGGTAATGAGCGCTGTGGTGCCGGAGTAGGTCATCGTCATGGCAAATCCCATCAATTGGAGAACTCGAACTAAAGTAGTCGCTGTCAACATGGTAGGCAGTGCCTACATTGTTGTCAATGCCTACATTGGGCTAAACTGGGGAGATGACCAGCCAGCCCTACCACCACGGCAAACTTCGCGAAGCCCTGCTTGAGCGCGCCATGGAAACCATCGAGGACGCTGGAGTGGCCGGGCTTTCCTTGAGGCAGCTCGCCCGGGACGTCAACGTCAGCCACGGCGCGCCGGCCAAACACTTCCGTGACAAGCAGGCCCTGATCGATGCCCTGGCCTTGGCCGGATTCGAGTCCATGAACCACCAGCTGCTGACGGCCTCGCGCGCGGACACGGGTCTTCGCGCACGCTTCCAGAACGTGGCAAGGGCCTACGTGGACTTTGCCGTGACGCACCCTGCCCTGCTGACGGTCATGTACTCCACCAAACACCACCCCGATTCCAGCGCAGAGCTGCGCAGCACAGGCGAGCAAGGCATCCAGGTGGCCCGCAGCCTCATCACAGAGGCTCAGGACGCAGGAGCGTTGGCCGACGGAGACCCCGGAACACTGGCCATGGTGTGCTTTGTCAGCCTTCACGGGGCGGCACTCCTGGCCGCAGGCAAGCATCTTGACGGGACCTCCGTTGAAGACATGGTGCTCGCCGCCACAGACACCCTATGGGCCGGAATGGCGGCCGGAGTTCCCGCTGCACAGCAAACTACGCAAGCCCTGCGATAACCTCCCGGACTGCGGAACTCAGCTGGAAGTTTCGGCAACCCACTCCGCCGGGCTCGGCCTGCTGCGGCACGTATCCAAACCCGAGGTCATACACAGGGTCCGCGAACCCCAAAGCCGCGCTGGCGCCGTCGTGCCCAAACGCACGGTAGCTGCCGAAAGGCATCCGGCTGTGGGACTTCATGAAAACGGTGGCAAAACAGCCGGTCTCGCCGAAAACCCGATCGATGCCGAAGACCTGTTCAGCAGACACCGCCCGGATGGTTTCCTCCGTCAAAAGCGGAGCGACGGCGGCCTGACCCGCTGCCGAACCGGCGCGTTCGCCAGCCAAACCGGTCAACGCGGCCGCATAGATCCTCGCCATGGCCTCCGCGCTGGCAACTCCGGCGGCCGAGCTCAACCCTGCAGCCCGTACTTCACGGATGTTTGGAAGATCCAGGATGTCGCCCACCGCAGCGTTCGCTGCCAACCCGAAATGGCTGGCCGGGTCCACCCAAGGCCAAGAAGGGTCCGGCGCCCATCGGAACGGAGCGAACCGTGACTCTTCCCCCTCCGGGAGCCCGAGGTAGAAGTGGGCACCGGTCACGGCACGGACGCGCCGCTCGAAAACCTCCTGCAGCGAAGAGCCGGTGATGCGGCGGCACAGCTCTTCCATGAAGATTCCGATAGACAATGCGTGATAACCGAAGGCCGCTCCTGGATTCCAGAGCGGCGGCAGCTTGGCGAGCTTCGCAGCTGCCAGCTCAGAGTTGTTGACTTCCTCGAGCGTCAGGCCGCCTTCTGGCCCCAGTAGCCCGGCTTGATGGGACAAGAGCTGCGCCACGGTGATCGAGGCCTTGCCCTCCACGCCGAACTCCGGCCAGTACTTGACCACCTCTGCGTCGAGGTCCAGTTTTCCCTCCTGGACCAGCAGCGCCATGACCAGCCCGGCCATGCCCTTGGAACAGGAGAACACTCCGGTGACAGAGTCGGGCCGGATGTGCGGTCCACCGCTGAGGTCCAGCACCCTGACCCCACGATGATAGGCGGCCACTTGCGCGGAGTAGTTCGGATCCTCGTCGAGGAAACGGCCGAACAACTCGGCGACGGGTTCGAAACCTGGGGCGATCACCTGTGAATTCATCCAGCCAGCCTACGTGGAGGACTCCAAGCCCCGGGGAGTTTTCCACACCCAGGGCTCCTTCGGGAGCTGCCCTGGGTCGAATTCAGGAACCGCGTCCAACAACGGTCCGGCGGGCAGCCCCAGTGACTCAAGGATCAGCCCGCGGACCTTGTCCGCAGTGATTCCGACGGCGGCAAGATCGCCCAGCGTGACAGCACCGTCTCGCTTCGCCAGCCTCACGTCGTCGTGATTCACCACCAACGGAACGTGCGCGTATTCCGGGACCTGCAGCCCTAGCAGGGTGGCGAGATAGGCCTGCCGCGGGGTGGAGGGAAGGAGGTCGTCGCCGCGTACCACTTGGTCGATTCCCTGGGCGGCATCGTCCACCACGACTGCCAGGTTGTAAGCGGTGACGCCGTCATTTCGACGCAGCACCAGATCGTCCACCACGCCAACATATTTGCCGTGCAACTGGTCCTCAACAGTCCACTCTTTGACGTCCGATCGCAAGCGGATCGACGCCGGACGCGACGCACGCCGGATCTCCCGTTCGGCGTCCGAAAGCCGCCGGCACGTCCCCGGGTAGGCGCCCTGCGGCGCGTGCGGGGCGGTCGGCGCTTCCTGGATCTCACGGCGGGTGCAGAAACACTCGTACGTTCTGCCCTCGGCGGTAAGGCGAGCTATCGCATCGTCGTAGAGCTCCGTACGCTCGGTCTGCCGTACGACGGCGGCGTCCCAACTGACGCCGACGGCCTGCAGGTCACGGAGCTGCTCCGCTTCCGCGCCTGACCGGGCACGGTCCAGGTCCTCGACGCGCAGCAGGAAATCCCGGCCCGACGACTTCGCAAACAGCCAGGCAAGGACGGCGGTGCGCAGGTTGCCGACGTGCAGTTCGCCGGATGGGCTAGGGGCGAAGCGGCCTGCGGAAGTCATGGAACAAGCCTATGCGGACCCTCACTGAAGCCCTGCACCGCAAGAGCCCCTCAGCTACCGCAACGATCCGGTGGCTCAGGGGCTCTTGCTGTGCTGCCCTTACGACGGGCGAGTGCAGAATGACCATGCTGTGAACAAGAGTCAATCAGCGGCTGCTTCCTTGCGGGAAACTTTTGCAGGGCTCCGGGTGGTGTTCCGGGTGCCTGGTGCCTGCGGGGTCCGGCGGTAGCCTCGTCCTGCTTCGTTGTCACTATTTCAGCAGGAGACATACAGTTGGTGCAATGGACATCGAATCAAATGATCGATCTGACCAGTCAAGTCACGTGACTCAGGCAGGAAGTGGTCACTTTGCATGAACTCGACTCAACAGACCGACGGATCCTCGCCGCCCTGGACGAGGATCCTCGCGTACCCATCATGGTGCTGGCGCAGAAACTGCACCTTGCCCGCGGGACGGTTCAGTCACGTTTGGAACGAATGACGGCATCGGGAGCCCTGCGGGCCAACAGCAGCCGCGTGCTGCCCTCGGCGCTGGGGCGCGGCGTGGCCGCGGCAGTCAGTGCCGAGCTCGACCAAAGCCACTTGAACGAAGCCATCGCCGCGCTCCGGGAAATACCGGAAGTGCTCGAATGCCACGCTCCTGCCGGCGACACGGACCTCATCATCAGGGTTGTGGCCAAGAGCCCTGACGACCTCTACCGGGTATCCGAAGAAATCCGGTTGTGCCCGGGGATCGTTCGAACATCCACCAGCATGTTCCTCCGGGAAGTGATCCCGTACCGGACCACGGGCCTCTTGAAGGACCGCGAACCACCTTCTTCCACCTGACCTTCCTTTTCCACATAGGGCAGTTGTGCCCATGGGCCGCCATTGCGTCCCGGCCTAGGATGGGGGCAGATCAATCACACACAACTCCTGGGGGCACGGTGGCGGGCAATTTCTACGGCGCAGACGTCGCGCAGTTGCGGCAGCTGGCCAAGGACATGGGCCGCAACGCGGACCGCATCACAGAGCTGGGGCAACAGTTGTCGGCGTCCATCACCAACAGCCCGTGGCGCGGAGCCGACGGCGACCGCTTCCGTCAGGAGTGGACCAGCTCGCACGTGCGGGCCCTCCAGAGTGCGGCTTCCGGGATCAGGTCCGCCTCGCAAAGCCTCCTGAAGAACGCGCAGGAGCAGGACTCCGCCGGTACGGGCGGAGGCGTTGGAGGGAACGGCGGACCTGGCTCATCCGGAGGGAACGGCCAGGAGCTGACCGATCTCCTGAACGGGATGACGCCCGAAGAGCGGGCAGACTACCTGCGGAGCGAGGAATTCAAGAAGTACGCGCTGGAGCATCCTGAAGAAGCCAAAGCCGCCATGGATGCGGCGGCGGATTCGGGACTCATAGCGAAGAAGTCACCGGAATACTCCCAGTTCCTGAGCGACTACTGGAACCAGCAAGCCATGCGGGAGATGGGCATAGACCCTTCCACCTGGGACACCGGCAAAGGCACCGAGTACAACTGGGAAACCATCAAGAAGGTCTACGACTTCTACGGGCAGGCATTCCTGTCCAACCCGGACCTTCAATGGGCAGGCATGGCCAACATGATCGGCCCGTCCTTTGCCGGCGGGTTCAAAGACATGGCCATGCTGCGTGACCTGGCCCGGCAAATCGCCGACAACCCTGCCTCAGATATCCCGATCCCCGTGCTGGACCAACTGGAGCAACTCGCGGGCATGACCGATGCCGAGATCAAGTTCTATGAGACGTCCATGCTGGACATGAACAAAGAAATCTTCCTGGACCAGGCCCGTCAGCATCAGGCCTACATGAATGGCGGGATCGACGAGATCAACCGCCTTCGGGATTCCGGTGCAATCGACCCCGGCACCGCAGAGGCGTGGGCTCAGATCGATTCGGGAGACCCCGCCCAGGTGAAGGAAGGCAACACCGCCCTGCTGTACCGCGAGCAGAACGAAATCATCGCGGATGACTACACCGACATGCGCAATCACCCTGGCGGCGAAGCCGTGACCTACATGGTGACCCTGGCCGGCGAACCCTCCATCCCCGGAGCGAAAAGCTACCCGGAGGTCTTCCCGTATAAGTTCAGCGTGGAGAGCCCCGGGCCGGAGAATGTTCCCTTCACCAACTGGGATAACCCTGCACAGTTCCGCACAGATTTCACCACCGGATTCCCCGATGGCAACATTGCCGATGCCGAGCAGCGCTGGGCACTCATCAAACAGGACACCCTCCCGGCCTACCAGGATCTCCTGGCCAACGATCCCCAACAGGCCCGGGACATCATCGGCTCGGATTTCAACGATCGTGTTGAGCAATACAGGCCCACCAACAACATTCCGGGGATTATGGACCGGTTCCTCGATGGCTTCGACGCGGAGGTCCACCAATGATCCGGTCCCTGCCACGGCTCGTTGCGCGGACTCTGCGGCTTGTAGCTACCGTGGTTGTCGGGCTGGCGATTCTTGCCACCACGGCCTGCCAGTTGCCGATGCCCGTTCCAACGTCCCAAGCGTCCGCATCGCTTGGAACATCCACATCATCCCAAGGGAGCACCGTGAATACCTCGGAATTTTCCACGCTCGACGCCGCAGGTGTTGACCGGATCCGGACAGACAAACGAGCCCGGCTGGACATGAGCAGCGGGTCCCTTCCCAAGTCAGCCGTGCGCGTCTCCGATGACAGCTACGGCCCCGAGATCAACACACAAGACTCGGGCAAGATCAACCTCACCATCGTGGGTCCCAGCGGGGAGATCACCGCCGAAACGGACCGTATCCGTTTCAAGACCACGGATGCCCGTCCGGATTTCACCGAGGTCACTTACTTCCTTACGGCGGATTCCCTCGAGGAGCTTTCCGCGCTCGTCCGGGACGGCGTGAGCAAGTACGGCATCGACGCCGAAGACGCCGAGCGCTGGATCGCATCAGCTACCAAAGACCCGGCCTCCAAGAGCGACTACTCCCTGACGTCGGGCAGCAGTACCGGGCTTGCAGTGAATTACGACCTCCGGTTCGATGGAACCAAGGATTCGCAGGTCATCATCGTCCACGTGAGCCCGGCCAGCTGACCACTCCGGCAGCGGTTAGACCGGCGGCCCGGTGTTGGACTTGAGGTTCTTCATCACCAAGGTTGACGTAAGTCGTTCCACAGCAGGAAGGGCTGCGAGCTCGTCGTCATAGAAGCGCTGGTATGCCGGCAGATCCGCCGCGATGACCTTCAGCAAGTAGTCCGGCGAGCCAAAAAGCCGCTGGGCTTCCACGATATTGGGACTCGCAGTTACGCGCTCCTCAAACTCCGCCATGATGGTGCGGTCCACCTGCCGCAGGGTGACGAAAACAATCGCTTCGAAACCCAGTCCCACGGCCGCGGGATCAATATCCGCCCGGTACCCGCGAATGACCCCGGACGACTCCAAATCCCGCAGGCGACGATGGCACGGCGCCACAGTCAAACCCACCTTTGAGGCGAGCGCTGTGGCAGTCATTCGACCATCGTCTTTGAGGTGGCGCAAAATACTTCTGTCGATTCCGTCTATCACGCAATTATCTTACCAAAAACCCGGATTGGAGGGCTAAATAAGGGAACACTTATGGGCGAATTTTCCCTAGAGTTTTCCTACCACCAAACCCTGGAGAGCTCGTGAATCCGCAACTGTTCCTCGCCTTTATCCTCGTGGCAGCCACCTTGGCCTGCACCCCCGGCGTCGACTGGGCCTACTCCATCTCCGCGGGCCTCCGCCAACGGAGCTTCATCCCGGCAGTCGCCGGCCTCTGCAGCGGCTACGTGCTCCACACCCTCCTCATGGCGGCAGGACTGGCGGCCCTCCTGGCCGGAGTGCCGGGACTCCTTGGCTGGCTGACCATCGCCGGAGCCGCCTACCTGTTGTGGCTTGGCGTCTCCACCATCCGCTCATGGCGAGGCGCGAGTTTCAGCGCGGAAGGCGGCGTCGTGCAGTCCGGAAACCAGGTCCGCACATTCTTCCAAGGCATGGGCACCAGCGGAATCAACCCCAAAGGCTTGCTGTTCTTCGTGGCACTGGTTCCGCAATTCGTGAGTCCTGAGGCAGCACTGCCCGTCCCGGTGCAGTCGGGCCTGCTGGGGCTGACTTTCGTGATCCTCGCCGGCATGGTCTACACGGGTGTCGCCATGACCTCACGGAAGCTGTTGGCTTCACGGCCGGGCGCTGCACGGGTGGTGACCCTGACCAGCGGAATCATCATGATCGGGCTGGGGGCAGTACTGCTGACGGAGCAACTCCTTCCCCTCATGCTGCATGCCTAGGCGGCAAGGGCCTCGTCCAAGCGCTCGTAACCTTCGATCACGCCGTAGTTCATTCCGGTAGACAGTGCCATGTCGCGCGCTTCCACCGAGGGATAGACCTCGTGGACCACAATCTTGGTCCGGCCGTCTTTTTCCTCGAACGTCGTGGTGCTGATGCCCACTTGGTCCGGGGCGCCGTCGAATTCGAACGTCATGATGATGAGGGCATCGGCTTCGACCGTGTGGAACACGCCCCGGAATCCGAACGTGGCTCCGTTGTCGCCGCTCTCGTAGCGCCAGCGGCCTCCGGCGGTTGCGTTGTACTCGACGACGTTCAGGACAGTGCTGCGCGGGCCGAGCCACTTTGCCAGGAGGTCCGGATCCACGTGCGCCTTGAAGACCGCGCTCACCGGGGCGTCGAATTCCCGTACAGTGTCGACGAACGGGACGCCGTCGTCGGCCGTGATTGCTGTTGGATTGCTCATGTCAGTTCCTCTTCCTTTGTGATGTGGTTGATTCTTGGTCTGCACCAGGAATTCCCGTGGCGAGCAGTTGGTCCAATTTCCGGAAGCGCCCTTCAGCGATCAGCCGGTATTCATCTATCCAGGCCGTCAGCTGCTCAAGGGCTACCGGATCCAGGTGGACCGGCCTGCGTTGGGCATCGCGGGAACGCGTGACCAATCCCGCGTGCTCCAGAACCTGGATGTGCTTGGACACAGCTTGTTTGGTGATGGCGAAAGGCTCAGCGAGCTCGTTGACAGTGGCGTCCCCCCGGGACAGCCGCGCGACGATCGCCCGCCTTACCGGATCCGCCAAGGCCATGAATGCCCTGTCCAAAGTGTCCGGGCCCAGTGCCTCCGGGTCCATAACCCCACTCAACCTTTCTAATCAATCAAACGCTTGATCAACCGTTTGATTGATTACAAGATTACGCCCGTACCCCGCTGCGCACAATGGCTGTTTATTCGCCCCCGAGCTGCCTGAAGTCGTTCTCCCACAGCCGGCGCATCTCCGCGTCCTTGCGGATGACCTCCAGCATTTCCGGCTCCGGGGCAGGGGCAGGCCTCTTGGACCGCGGTGTCAAAGTGCGCTTCCCCTGCTCGACCGCCAACAGAGCCCGATCGGCCATGGCATCATTCCGCAGCACCAAACTGGTCTTGCGCCGGCGCAGGACCTCCCTCAACGCAACCTGAGCAGACTCAAAGTCACCACGAGCCCGCTGGGAACGCGCCCGGATCAGCAACAACGCAGCAGAGAGGTCGTCAGCATTCAAGAGGCCTTCAGTCCAGAGCACCACATCACGGTGGCGTTCCAGCGACAGCGCCGCCGTGCAGCGTGCCAAGGCTGAAGGCAACGACGGCGGCAAACCCACCACCGCTTCCAACGCCGACTCCGGCATCCCCATCTCCCGGAGGCAGTGCGACAACGCCAGGAACACGGATTCCTCACTGAACAGAACCTGAACCTCAATGCGTTCGGCAACCTCAACCCGGGTGACCACCTGACCAAGGTAGATCGCCGAGAACTGGCTGGCGTCGTCGTCGATCCTTGTTGTCAGGCCGCGCTGCAGCAGTTCGGATGCGCGCAAGTACGCGCCATGTTTGTACGCAAGCAACCCGGCCATCACATGGCACAGGCCCGACCACCCCGGATACATCCGGCCAAAAGCCAGCAGCCGGTCCGGCTCCGTGGAGCTGAAAATGGCTTCGTGCATCGCCTTGGTGGGCTTGGAGGACAGCATCCTCAGCCTCGGAACGTTTCCTACCACGGACAGCCGCGCATGGTCCCGACCACTCAGGACACTGGACAGCACCTCGCTGAGGCCGCCGGCTAGTCCGCGGACGGGCGTCAGGACATAGCCATCGCGAAAAGGCGTGATATCGCGGGTGTCGTGGAAGATCGTGTGCAAACGGCCATTTGGTCCTTGGCTCATAAACCCATGCTAACCGCCGCTGAACTGGGCACATCCCCTGCTATCAGAAGCATTTCAGGAGTATTATGGCGGCGTCGGCAAGGTTTTGCCACAGCCCTTGCCGCAGGTCGGCTCTCCATGAGAAGAGCCGGGTAACCGCGTGAAAGGGAGGACTGATGACCACCGCTTCGCACCCCGCCGAACACCACCACATGATGGGGTTGACACTTCGCAACACCGCCATGGGCGTTGGCATTGTATTTCTGCTGGTAGGCATTCTGGGCTTCATCCCGGGAATCACCACCAATTTCGGCGCCATGACCTTCGCGGGGCATGAATCCGGCGCCATGCTGCTTGGAGTCTTCCAAGTGTCCATACTTCACAACATTGTCCATATGCTGTTTGGCGTTGCCGGCCTGGCTATGGCCCGGAATGCCCGCATGGCCCGCCTGTTCCTCCTCGGCGGCGGCGCCGTGTACATCGTCCTGTGGATCTACGGCCTGGTCATCAACCAGGAAACGGGTGCCAACTTCATCCCGTTCAACACCGCCGACAACTGGCTGCACCTGATCCTCGGTGTCGCCATGATCGGTTTGGGTGCATGGCTCGGAAGGGATGCCATGGACGAATCACCGACGGCGCGCAAGAGCATGTAGCCCTGTTTCGCACGTCAGGTCAATCAACGACGGCGACCGGCCCCTCCGCGGGGACGGTCGCCGTCGTATGTCCCCGGCATCCCCGCCGAGATGACACTTAATGACAATGTCCGCGCTTGAAACTGTCATTAAATGGCATCTCGGCGAAGGGCTGCGGGACCTATCTCGGGGCGCGGCCGCCCAAGCGCGTGGTGACCTTGGCTGCGGCTGCGGCACAGGCTTCGCCGAGGCTGGTCAGGGTGTCCTGTGAGACGCGGAATTTCGGTGCCGGGATCAGGACGGATGCCACGATGTCGCCGCGATGGTCATAGACCGGCGACGCCACACCTACCTCTTCGATGGACGTTTCCCCGAAGTTCACAGCCCAGCCGCGCTGCATCGAGTCCTTCAGCCGCAAGAGATAGGCCTCAACCGCGTCCTCGTCCACACCGGAAAGGGTGATGGAACCGCTGCGCAACAACTGACGCACCCGGTCCTCATTCTCTGCGGCAAGGAAGACCTGCACCGAGGAACTCAGGGCTTCGTTATACCGCGCCCCCAACGGAGCGAGGTGCTTGACCTGGTGCCGGCTTGGGATCTGTTCCACGCACATGGATTCGTTGCCGTTCCACACCATGAGGGCACTGGTTTCCCCCGTGCGTTCCGTGAGTTCGCGCAGCACCGGGTAGGCCACACGACGCTCTTCGAGTTCCGCCAGGAGGGGGCCCGCCATCGCGATCATTCCCAGCCCCAAGCGGAACCTGCGCGAATCGACGTCGCGCTCTACCAGGTTCTCCTGTTCCAGCGTTGCCAGGATGCGGGAGACCGTGCTTTTGTGCAGGCCGATCCGGCCCGCGATTTCGGTGACTCCCAGGAGTGGCTCGTCGGCGCTGAAGCTTCGAAGCACTGCGATGGCGTTGACGATGACCGAGGTGCTCTTGCTGTCGCCATTACCGTTGTTGTTGTCAGGAGTCTCGCTGGATTCCGTGGGAGTCATGGGTTCACTATATTTCGCCGAAGCCGGCCGGAAGTTCCGGCGCTGGCCGGTGAACACCGTGCACTGTGCCCACCGGCCGTCCTCACCTAGGCTCCGATGATGTTGTACTCGGGGCCGAACGGGAACTTGGTGATGTTCTCCGCGCCGTCTTCGCCTACCACCAGGATGTCGTGCTCGCGGTAGCCACCGGCACCCGGCTGCCCGTCCAGGACTGTGATCATTGGTTCCATGGAGACCACCATGCCCGGTTCCAGCACGGTATCGATGTCTTCGCGCAACTCCAGCCCGGCTTCGCGGCCGTAGTAGTGGCTCAGCACGCCGAACGAGTGGCCGTATCCGAAGGTACGGTTGGCAAGCAGGCCATGGTTGACGTAGATCTCGTTCAGCTCGGCGGCGATGTCTTTGCAGACGGCGCCGGGCTTGATGAGTTCAAGGCCGCGCTTGTGAACCTCCACGTTGATGTTCCACAGTTCCAGTGAGCGGGCATCAGGTTCGCCGTAGAACAGGGTGCGCTCCAGGGCGGTGTAGTAGCCGCTGGTCATCGGGAAGCAGTTCAAGGACAGGATGTCGTGTTCCTGGATCTTGCGTGTGGTTGCCCAGTTGTGTGCGCCGTCGGTGTTGATGCCGGACTGGAACCAGACCCAGGTGTCGCGGATTTCGGAGTCCGGGAAGGTGCGGGCGATCTCGTGGACCATGGCCTCGGTACCGATCAGGGCAACCTCGTACTCCGTGATGCCGGCCGTGATCGCGTTGCGGATGGCCGCGCCGCCGAGATCACCGATGCGGGCGCCGTGCTTGATGACCGCGATTTCCTCAGCCGACTTGATCATGCGCTGGCGCATTGCCGCCTGGGCGACATCCACCAGCGCGGCGCCGGAGAACGCTGCCTGGATCTTGTTGCGGTTGTCCAGCGGCAGTGAGTCATCCTCGACGCCGATGCGACGCGGGTTGATGCCGCGCGTGCGCAGGACTTCCTGGATGGCGTGGATGTAGTTGTCCCTGCGCCAGTCCGTGTACACCAGGTTGTCGCCGTAGCTGCGGCGCCAAGGCATGCCGGCGTCGATATTCGCCGTAATGGTGACCGTGTCATCCTTGGTGACCACCATGCCGTAGGAGCGGCCGAAGTAGGTGAAGAGGAAATCGGAGTAGTACTTGATGGAGTGGTAACTGGTGAGGACCACGGCGTCGAGGTCCTTCTCTGCCATGATCTGCCGGAGGCCGGCAAGGCGGCGTTCGAATTCGGCGTCGGAGAAGGTCAGCGAGACCTTCTCGCCGTTGTTGAGGACCTTGAGGCGCTCGAGCTTGGCGACGTCGTTGATGGCTTCGTTCTCGGTGATGGTCATGGTGGTTCCTTTCAATGGGGTGGTGTGGTTCAGTCCTGCAGCAGAGGCTTCTTGGAAGTCTCCGCGGCGAAGAGGACTGCGACGAGGGAAACAATGGAGGCGGCCACGAGGTACCAGCCTGGAGCCAACTGGCTGTGGGTCAAGCCGATGAGGAGCGTCGCCATGAACGGTGCGGTGCCGCCGAACAGGGCGTTGGAGAGGTTGAAGCTGACCGCGAACCCGGTGTATCGAACCTTCGTGGGGAAGAGTTCGGCCAGGAAGCTTGGCAAGGTGCCGTCGTTGAGGGTGAGCATTCCACCCAGGAGGATCTGCACCAGGACGATCACCAGGAAATTGCGGGTGTCCAAGAGCATGAACGCCGGGACCGTCAACAGAATGAACAGGACTGAGGCTGTGATGAGCATGCGCTTGCGGCCGAATTTGTCCGAGGCGATTCCGGTCAGGAAGATGAAGCCGATGTAGCTCGCCAAGGCAATGGTGGTGGCCAGGAAGGACTCTGCCGCGCCGAAGCCCAGCTCAACCGACAGGTACGTGGGCATGTAACTGAGGATCACGTAGAAGCCGACGGCGTTGAGCAGCACCGCGCCCGTGGCGATGATGAGCTGCTTCCGGTAGGTCCGGAACATGGCCAGGGCGGGCGTCTTGACGGCTGTGTCCTTCTCCGACAATTCCCGGAACGCCGGAGTGTCCTCAAGCCTGGTCCGGATGTACCTGCCGATCAAACCCATGGGTGCCGCCAGCAGGAACGGCAGCCGCCAGCCCCATTCGTTGAGCTGCTCGGGGGTCAGGACTGAACTCAGCAGGGCGGCCAGCAAGGATCCCAGCAGCAGTCCCGCTGCGGTACTGGCAGGCACGACGGCGGCATAGAGTCCGCGTCGATTGGCCGGCGCGTACTCCACCAGGAAGGCCGAGGCTCCGGCGTACTCCCCCGCTGCGGAGAAGCCCTGGACCACTCTTACGAGCAAGAGCAGGATCGGGGCCATGACGCCGATGGTGGCGTACCCCGGGATCAGGGCGATGCAGAACGTGGCCACCGACATCAGGACGATTGATAGGGACAACGCCTGCTTCCGGCCGAGTCGGTCTCCGATGTGGCCCCAGATGAAGCCGCCGAGCGGCCTCACGAAGAAGCTGATGGCGAAGACACCGAACGTGGCCAGTAACGCGGTTTGCCGGTCGGACTCAGGGAAGAAGACGGTAGCGATGATGCCGGCAAGGTAGCCGTACACCGCGTAGTCGAACCATTCGACAAAGTTGCCGATGAAGCTGGCAGTGACAACTCGCCGTCGAGTGTCCTTGCTGACTGTGTAGTTGGTGCTGGGGGTGTGGTTGGAGCCGGAGGCGGGTGAGATGCCTTGCTCGGCTGCCACAGAGGATTCATTGCTCATGTGTCCACCAAAATCATTGGGGTTGCATTCAACGCAACGCTGTTGCACCAGATTATGTGTGGGGAGCGTCACGGTCAAGAGTTATTTTGAATGCGCCATGAGGGAATCACTTGGGCATCGGATGATCGAGTCGACGGAACCGGCATCACGGCAGAGTTGCATTTACTCCAACCCTGTTGCGTCAAATGATGTGAGTTGCGAGTTCCAGCTTGACGCCCTCTCACCTCCCGGCCCCTTTCACCGACACTCTCTCACTTGGCCGAGGAAGGCCCGACGTCGGCACTCAAGGCGGCATCGACGTCGGGCTTTGTTTCCTGGCGGCTGAGCGCGCTCCCGCAGCCCCGGCGACAGGGTCGGTACGAACGAGCGGATCGGCCCATAGGCCTGACGCGAAAGACGGTCGGTGAAAACGCGACGGGACGTGCGGGAGGGTCGCGAAAAACGCGACGGGACATGAGAGAGGGTCGGCAAAAACGCGACGGGACGTGAAAGACCGTCGGTGAAAACGCGACGGGACGTGAGAGAGGGTCGCGAAAAACGCGACGGGGCCTGCGAGAGGGTCGCGAAAAACGCGACGGGACGCGAGAGAGGGTCAGCAGGAAACCGACGGGAAGTGAGCGGGGGTCAGAGGACCTTGCGGATGGTCTCTTCGAAGCTGACCACGTGGTGGAGGGCGAGTTCGGCGGCCCGGTCTTCGTCGCCGTCGGCAATGGCAGTCAGGAGGTCGGCATGCTCGGAGATGTGCCCGGAAACGGAGGGCATCTTCTCGAGCATGTGGCACCAGATGCGGGTGGCGAGGTTGTCGTACCGAATGAGGACGTCCTCGAGGTGCGCATTGGCGGAGGCCTTGTAGATGAGCCGGTGCACTTGAATGTCGTAGCGCATGAGTTCCTGGGAGGACGCGTCCTGGCCTTCAAGCTCGCGAATCGCCGCAGCGACTGCACGGAGCTCTGAACGCATGCCAGGAATTGCCATGCGCGCCGCTTTCCGGGACGCCAGGGGCTCCAGGAGCTCGCGGATTTCGGAGACCTCGGCGAGCTGCGTGATGTCCACGCCGGTAGCGAAGGTGCCCCGCCGCGGGTAGGAGACCACGAGGTGGTCGCTTTCGAGGCGTTTGATGGCTTCGCGGACGGGAGTGCGACCAATGCCGAGCTCTGCAGCGATCTGACCGTCATTGATGGGATCGCCGGGCTTGATGTCCAGCATGATGAGCCTGTCGCGCAGCAGCAGGTATGCATTCTCTGCGAGGGACGTGCCCTGCGGAGCTGTCTCCAGTGCTTCCAGTGCTGCGCTCATTGCTCTCTCCCGTTGTCGTAATCCCAGTCTGTTGGATGAGTTACCGCAGACCTGTTGACGACTATGTGATCTCCAACATACTATGGCAATAGTTCTAATATATCAGTTGCCTAACAGATGGCCGCTTCAAGTACTTCAGAAGGAGAACACCATGGTTGAACCGCTGATCCGCCCGCTCGCACAGGCGGACCCGGAGGTCGATCAGGCGATCGCCCAGGAACTCATCCGCCAGCAGTCAACGCTGGAAATGATCGCCTCTGAGAACTTCGCCCCCACGGCTGTCATGGAAGCCCAGGGCTCGGTGCTGACCAACAAGTACGCCGAGGGCTACCCCGGCAAGCGCTACTACGGCGGCTGCGAACACGTTGATGTGATCGAACAGCTCGCCATCGACCGGCTGAAGTCACTCTTCGGAGCGGAATTCGCCAACGTCCAGCCGCACTCCGGTGCACAGGCCAACGCTTCGGCGATGCACGCACTGATCAACCCGGGCGACACCATCATGGGCCTGAACCTCGCCCACGGCGGCCACCTGACCCACGGCATGCGTATCAACTTCTCCGGCAAGCTCTACAACGTGGTCCCGTACGGCGTCCGCGAAGACACCCACACCGTGGACATGGCCGAGGTTGAGCGTCTGGCCCTTGAAAGCAAGCCGCAGCTGATCGTCGCCGGCTGGTCCGCCTACTCCCGCCAGCTGGACTTCGCGGAGTTCCGCCGCATCGCGGACCTGGTGGGCGCCTACCTGATGGTGGACATGGCACACTTCGCCGGCTTGGTGGCTGCGGGACTGCACCCCAGCCCCGTGCCGCACGCCCACATCGTCACCAGCACCACGCACAAGACCCTTGGCGGCCCCCGCGGTGGCGTGATCCTGACCAACGACGCCGACATCGCCAAGAAGGTCAACACCGCCGTCTTCCCCGGACAGCAGGGTGGCCCGCTGGAGCACGTGATCGCAGCCAAGGCTGTCGCCTTCAAGATGGCAGCCGAGCCCGAGTTCCAGGAACGCCAGGTCCGCGTGCTGGAAGGCTCCAAGATCCTGGCCCAGCGCCTCCTGCAGGACGATGTTGCCGCAGCCGGCATCTCCGTGGTCAGTGGCGGAACCGACGTCCACCTGGTCCTCGCCGACCTCCGCCACTCAGTCCTAAACGGTCAGCAGGCCGAAGACACCCTGCACCGCATCGGCATCACGGTCAACCGCAACGCCGTCCCGTTCGACCCCCGCCCGCCGATGGTCTCGTCCGGACTGCGCATCGGCACCCCGGCCCTCGCCGCCCGCGGCTTCGGCGCCGAGGACTTCACCGAAGTTGCGGACATCATTGCGACGGCGTTGATCGCCGCAGCGGCCAGCGGCACCGAAGGCGAAGCGACCGAAGCGAACGGTGATGTCACCCTCAACGAAACCACCGCCGTCGAACTCCGCGACCGCGTGACCGCGCTGGCGGACAAGTTCCCCCTCTATCCCCACCTCGGCAATGGCGCCGCAACCGCAACCGAAGCAGAACTGATTGGAGCAGCCCAGTGAGTGCAGACCACCTCCCCGAGCACCCGGACTTCCTCTGGCGCAACCCGGACCCGAAGAAAAGCTACGACGCCGTGATTGTTGGCGGCGGCGGGCACGGCCTGGCCACCGCGTACTTCCTGGCCAAGAACCACGGAATGACCAACATCGCCATCCTGGAAAAGGGTTGGCTGGCCGGTGGCAACATGGCCCGCAACACCACCATCATCCGTTCCAACTACCTCTGGGACGAGAGCGCAGCCATCTACGAGCACGCGCTCAAGCTCTGGGAGATCCTCCCGGAAGAGCTGGAGTACGACTTCCTGTTCAGCCAGCGCGGCGTCATGAACCTGGCGCACACCCTGGGCGATGTCCGCGAAAGCGTTCGCCGTGTGGGTGCCAACAGGCTCAACGGTGTGGACGCTGAGTGGCTTGACCCTCAGCAGGTCAAGGAACTCTGCCCAATCCTGAACATCAGCGACAACATCCGCTACCCCGTCATGGGCGCCACGTACCAGCCGCGCGCAGGCATCGCCAAGCACGACCACGTGGCCTGGGCCTTCGCCCGCAAGTGTGATGAGCTCGGTGTGGACATCATCCAGAACTGTGAAGTCACCGGCTTCATCAAGGACGGCAACCGGGTGACCGGCGTGCAGACCACCCGCGGCACCATCAACACCGAAAAGGTGGGCCTCTGCGCCGCCGGCCACAGCTCCGTGCTGGCCGAGATGGCCGGCTTCCGCCTGCCGATCCAGTCCCACCCGCTCCAGGCGCTGGTGTCCGAACTGCACGAACCCGTCCACCCCACAGTGGTCATGTCCAACCACGTTCACGTCTACGTCTCCCAGGCACACAAGGGCGAACTGGTGATGGGCGCCGGCGTCGATTCCTACAACGGCTACGGCCAGCGCGGTTCGTTCCACGTCATTGAGGAGCAGATGGCAGCAGCCGTGGAACTCTTCCCGATCTTCGCCCGGGCCCATGTGCTCCGGACCTGGGGCGGAATCGTGGACACCACCTTGGATGCTTCCCCGATTGTCGGCCTTTCCCCCGTGGAGAACATGTTCGTCAACTGTGGCTGGGGTACCGGTGGATTCAAGGGCACCCCCGCGGCAGGCCTGACGTTCGCGCACACCATCGCCACAGGCGCACCGCACAAGCTGAACAAGCCCTTCGCGCTGGAACGCTTCGAAACCGGCGCTTTGATCGACGAACACGGCGCTGCAGCCGTAGCCCACTAGCCAGGACAGGACAGGAAAGACATGCTCCTCATTTCATGCCCCAACTGCGGGCAACGCGACGAAACCGAATTCCACTACGGCGGCCAGGCACACATCGCCTACCCGGAGAGCCCGAACGACCTCACGGACCGCGAATGGGCTGAATACCTGTTCTACCGCGAGAACACCAAGGGCACCTTCGCCGAGCGCTGGGTCCACAGCACCGGCTGCCGCCAGTGGTTCAACATGCTCCGCGACACCGTGAGCTACGACATCCACTCCATCTACGCGATGGGCCAGCCCCGGCCGGACATCAAGGTGACGAGCCCAAAGACTGCACCGGAACAGCCCGGCGAGTTCACCCAGTCCGGCGACTTCGGCCAAGCCGGCGAACCCGGCCTCGCTCCCGGCGCCAGCTCACCCACGGCCACCACCCCCATCTCCTCGGAAGGAGTCTAGAAGTGACCAGCAAGAACGCACGCCTCGCCACCGGCGGACGCATCGATCGCAGCATCTCTTGGCGCTTCACCGTGGACGGCCAGGAATTCACCGGCCACCCCGGGGACACCATCGCCTCCGCGCTGCTGGCCAACGGCCACATCAACGCCGGCAACTCCCTCTACGAGGACCGCCCCCGCGGCATCATGGCCGCCGGCGTAGAGGAATCCAACGCCCTGGTCAAGATCGCTCCCCGCTTCCGGGGCCACGTAGCCGAGTCCATGCTTCCCGCCACCGCGGTTTCATTGGTGGACGGCATGAACATTGAGCTCCTGTCCGGCCTGGGCAAGCTGGATCCCAACGAGGACAAGGCAGAGTACGACAAGAAGTACGTCCACACGGACGTCCTGGTAGTCGGCGGCGGTATCGCCGGACTGGCCGCGGCCCGCGAGGCCGTCCGCACCGGCGCTCGCGTCATCCTGATCGACGACCAGCCTGAACTCGGCGGCTCGCTGCTCTCCGGTTCAACCGCCGAAGGCCTCGCCGAGCAGGTGGAAGGAAAGCCGGCACTCGAATGGGTGGCAGATGTTGAAGCCGAACTGGTTTCCGCCGCCGAATGCACCGTGCTGAACCGCACTACTGCCTTCGGTTCCTACGACTCCAACTACTTCATCGCAGCGCAGAACCGCACGGACCACCTGAGCGTTCCGGCAGCCTCCGGCGTCTCCCGCCAGCGTATTTGGCACATCCGTGCCAAGCAGGTTGTCCTGGCCCCCGGCGCCCACGAGCGTCCGCTGGTCTTCGAGAACAACGACCGCCCGGGCATCATGCTCGCCTCGGCCGCCCGCACGTACCTGAACCGCTACGCCGTGGCCGCCGGTTCGCGCGTCGTCATCAGCACCACCAACGACTCCGCTTACGCACTTGCCGCGGACCTGTTGGCAGCAGGCGTGGCGATCGCCGCCGTCGTCGATGCCCGTCCGCAGATCAGCGCGACAGCAGCCGCCGCCGTCGAGTCCGGTATCAGGGTCCTCATCGGCAGCGCAGTCGCGGATACCTCCGCAGATGCCAACGGCCGCCTGAATGGTGTCACCGTCCGCAGTATTAACGACGACGGCGAACTCACCTCGGGCGTCGAACAGCTGGCTGCCGATCTTCTCGCCGTTTCCGGTGGTTGGAGCCCGGTGGTTCACCTCCACAGCCAGCGCCAGGGCAAGCTGCGTTGGGACGACGAGCTCGCTGCGTTCATCCCCACCAAGCCGGTCCGCGACCAGCAGGTTGTGGGCGCAGGCCGTGGCAGCTACGAACTCGAGGACTGCTTGGCAGAGGGCATCTCGGCCGGAGCAGCGGCGTCCATCGCCGCCGGTTTCGAGTCCGAGGCAACCCCGGTGGAACTCCAGGCTCCCGTGGCGAGCGCGCCTAGCCGTCAGCTCTGGCTGATTCCTGGCCAGACCGGCGAGCCGGGCGAATGGCACCACCACTTCGTGGACTTCCAGCGCGACCAGTCCGTGGCCGACGTCCTCCGCTCCACCGGTGCGGGCATGCGGTCCGTGGAGCACGTCAAGCGGTACACCTCCATCAGCACGGCCAATGACCAGGGCAAGACGTCCGGCGTCAACGCGATCGGCGTCATCGCCGCCGCGCTGAAGTTCGGCGGAGCGGAAAGCATCCCCGGCGTCGGCGAGATCGGAACCACCGCCTACCGGGCACCGTTCACGCCCGTCGCCTTCGCAGCCTTGGCCGGCCGCCAGCGCGGCGAGCTGTTCGACCCCGCCCGCGTCACTTCCATCCACCCGTGGCACGTTGTCCAGGGCGCACTGTTCGAAGATGTTGGACAGTGGAAGCGTCCTTGGTACTACCCGCAGGGCAGTGAAGACATGGACACGGCAGTGCTGCGTGAATGCGCCGCCGTCCGCGATTCCGTGGGTTTCATGGACGCCACTACGCTGGGCAAGATCGAGATCCGCGGCAAGGACGCGGGCGAATTCCTGAACCGCGTGTACACCAACGCGTTCAAGAAGCTCGCCCCGGGATCCGCACGCTATGGCGTGATGTGCACCTTGGACGGCATGATCTTCGACGACGGCGTGACCCTGCGCCTGGATGATGACCGCTACTTCATGACCACCACCACCGGCGGCGCTGCCAAGGTGCTGGACTGGCTGGAAGAGTGGCACCAGACGGAGTGGCCGGAACTCGACGTGGTCTGCACGTCCGTCACGGAGCAGTGGAGCACCATCGCCGTCGTCGGCCCCAAGTCCCGCGCCGTGATCGCCAAGGTCGCTCCGCAGCTGGCCGAAAACGGTGGCCTGGAGGCAGAGGCCTTCCCGTTCATGACCTTCCGCGAGACGACGCTGGCCTCCGGAGTGCAGGCACGCGTTTGCCGCATCTCCTTCTCAGGCGAACTGGCTTACGAAATCAACATCCCGTCCTGGTACGGCCTCAACACCTGGGAAGCCGTTGCTGCCGCAGGTGCCGAGTTCAACATCACCCCCTACGGCACGGAAACCATGCACGTGCTCCGCGCCGAGAAGGGCTACCCGATCGTTGGGCAGGACACCGACGGCACGGTCACACCCCAGGACGCCGGCATGGACTGGATCGTTTCCAAGGCCAAGGACTTCATCGGCAAGCGCTCCTACCTCCGCCAGGACGCCAGCCGCGAGGACCGCAAGCACCTGGTCAGCGTCCTCCCAGTGGACCACTCGCTGCGGTTGCCGGAAGGCACACAGCTGGTGGAAAAGGGCATCCCGGTCAACCCGGCTGACGGGCCCGTTCCCATGGAGGGCTTCGTGACCTCCAGCTACCACAGCGCGGCGCTGGGCCGTTCCTTCGCCCTGGCCCTCATTCAAAACGGCCGCAACCGCATCGGCGAAACCCTCGTGGCTTCGCTGGGAGACCAACTGGTTGACGTGGTTGTTGGCGAAACCGTACTTTTCGATGCTGAAGGGACCCGCAAAGATGGCTGAAACAGCAACACCATCAGAAACAGTCAACCGCGTACGGGGCGCCCGCCGCAGCCCGGCCGAGCACCTGGCTGACGCCTTCACCTCCGGCTCCGTGCCGGGCACGGTGACGCTCACCGAAATTCCGTACCAGGCCATGGTGGGCATCCGGGTTGACCGGACGTCCGACGCCGGCGCCCGCGTTGCGTCCGTGACCGGCGGCTTGCCTGCCACTTGCGGTGAGGTGACGGGCCGCGCCGTTTCGGACAAGGGCTCCGTCAACACCTTGTGGCTTGGCCCCACCGAGTTCATGGTGGTCGCTCCGGAGGAGGCCCACGATTCACTCGGAGGCTCCTTGGTCAGCGATCTGACCACGGCCCTCGGAGGAGACGCTGGCCAGGTGGTGGACCTGTCCGCCAACCGCACCACGTTCGAGATCTCCGGCAGCCACGCCCGCGCGGTGCTCGAGAAGACGTGCGCTTTGGACCTGCACCCGCGGGTCTTCAAGGCCGGCACGGCTGTCTCCACCGAGCTCGCGCACATCCCGGTGATGCTGTGGAAGACCTCGGAGGAGACCTACCGGATCTTTCCCCGGGCCTCGTTTGCCGACTTCCTGGGACGCTGGCTCCTCGACGCCATGCGGGAGTACGCCTCCCCCGAGGTCCCCTAATGGCACTGAGTGTGCTTGACCTGTTTTCTGTTGGCATCGGGCCGTCGTCCTCACACACGGTCGGCCCGATGCGCGCGGCAAAGCAGTTCACTGACGGTCTTGAATCGTCAGGCCAGCTCCTGGCCACGGTGCGCGTCCAGGCTGAGCTTTTCGGCTCCCTGGGCGCCACCGGCCGGGGCCACGGCTCAGACAAGGCCGTGGTGCTGGGGCTCCAAGGCCACTCCCCCGAAACCGTGGACACCACTACGGCTGACGACCAGGTTGCAGCCGCGGCGCTCGACGCCGAACTGCGCCTGGGCGGCAGCCACCGGGTGGACTTCAACTGGGACGAGGACGTGGTCCTGCACCGCCGCAAGTCGCTGCCGGCCCACCCCAACGGCATGACGTTCCGGGCTCTGGACCACACCGGCTCCGTGTTGCGGGAGCGTAGCTACTACTCCATTGGCGGCGGCTTCGTGGTGGACGGGGACGCAGCCGGCACCGACAAGGTGGTGGCGGACGACACCGTTCTCCCCTTCCCCTTCACCACCGCCGACGAACTGCTGGCCATCTGTGTCCGCGAAGGCAAGTCCATCTCCGACATCATGCTGGCCAACGAACTCGTGTGGCGTTCGGAAGAAGAACTGCGCGAGCGGTTGCTGGGCATCTGGGCCGTCATGCAGGAGTGCGTGGACAACGGCTGCTCGGCCGAGGGAATCCTGCCGGGCGGGCTCAATGTAACGCGACGGGCGCCGTCGTTGTTCAAGACGCTGGCCGCAACCGACGCCAACCTGAACGGTGCAAACTCAGCCGACCCTCTCCTCGCGATGGAATGGGTCAACCTCTTCGCCTTGGCCGTGAACGAGGAGAACGCCGCGGGCGGCAGGATTGTCACCGCGCCCACCAATGGAGCCGCTGGCATTGTCCCGGCGGTCCTGCACTATTACACAAAGTTTGTTCCCGGGGCCAACGACGACGGTGTCGTGCGCTTCCTGCTCGCGGCGGCCGCCGTCGGAATCCTGTTCAAGATCAACGCGTCCATCTCCGGCGCCGAGGTGGGCTGCCAAGGCGAGGTAGGTTCTGCCTGCTCCATGGCCGCCGCCGGGCTCTGCGAAGTCCTGGGCGGAACGCCCGAGCAAGTGGAAAACGCGGCCGAGGTAGGCATCGAACACAACCTCGGACTTACCTGCGATCCCGTGGGCGGGCTGGTGCAGATCCCCTGCATCGAACGCAACGCGATCGCCAGCGTCAAGGCCATCAACGCCGCCCGCCTTGCCCTGCACGGCGACGGCAGCCACAAGGTGTCCCTGGACAAAGCCATCAAGACCATGCGCGAGACCGGCGCCGACATGAAATCCAAGTATAAGGAGACCTCTCGTGGAGGCCTCGCCGTCAACGTAGTGGAGTGCTAGCCATGACTGCCATCCAAACTGAAACGTCCGCTGTTTCTTCCGAGACCACCGTGGAACACGTCCTGACCCTGGACTGCCCGGAAGGCCCCGGAATCGTGCACGCCGTGTCCGGCTTCCTGCTGGAACACGGCTGCGACATCATCGACAACAAACAGTTCGGCGATCGCGCCGAGGGCCACTTCTTCATGCGCGTGCATTTCGCGTCCGACGGCGATGCCTCCACGCTTGATGCGCTGCGGGAGGCTTTCGCCCCGGTCGGCGAGAAGTACGCCATGAACTGGCAGCTGGAACGCCAGGGGTCAAAGCGCAAGGTGTTGATCATGGTCTCGAAGTTCGGGCACTGCCTGAACGACCTCCTGTTCCGTGCCCGGATCGGTGAGCTGCCGATCGATGTGGTGGGCGTCGTGTCCAACCACACCGACCACCAGGGCATTGTGGAGTGGCACGGGATTCCGTTCTTCCATGTGCCTGTCACGGCCGCCACCAAGCCGGCGGCCGAGGGGCGTTTGCTGGAGATCATTGACGAGCTCGACGTGGAGCTCATCGTGCTGGCGCGCTACATGCAGGTGCTCAGCGACGACCTTGCCCGGAAGCTCGATGGCCGCGCGATCAACATCCACCATTCGTTCCTGCCGAGCTTCAAGGGCGCCAAGCCGTATCACCAGGCATACGCGCGTGGCGTGAAAACTGTGGGCGCCACCGCCCACTACGTGAACGGCGAGTTGGATGAAGGACCCATCATCGCCCAGCAGGTAGTGGAGGTGGACCACACGTTCGGACCGGACGATCTCGTAGCCGCCGGTCGGGACACCGAATGCAAGGCCCTCAGCAACGCCGTTCGCTGGCACTGCGAGGGGCGGATCATCCTGAATGGGAACAGGACGATCGTGTTGAAGTAGGGCTTTGCTGCGCCGAGATCGCGGGTCCGCTGCACGTTCGCCGTTCCGCAACGGCGAAGTGGTCAGTGGACCCGCGAATTGGCGTTTAGGGAGCTACAGCCGCGCCAGCCGCGTCGCCAGATGCAGGGCAGCGAGCCGGCCCGTTCCTCGAGGGTCTCCCCCGCAGAGTTCGAATATCCGCTGGAGCCTATGGTGCATGGACTGCCGTTCCAAATGCAGTTCCCGTGCCGCTTGGGCAGTGTTGCAGCCCGTATCCAGCCAGACCGTCAGCGTCCGCAGCAGCTCGGAACGCCGCAGTTGGTCATGCTCGACGACGGCACCCAGCTGCCGCTGCACGAAACCTTCGCGGGTGGCAGCGTCCAGATGCTCCTCGGCCAGGCGTTCCACGGCAAATGCTTCGGCGTCCACTACGCCGCCAGAAGGTGCGGCCTCCAGCAAGCCACGTCCCGCGGAGAGATCCAGTGTCCGGCGAGCCTCGGCCAGCGACCACGGCGCTTCCTCGATGCCGTGGCCCAACGGCCCCACAGCTACTGCGGATCCGGCCGGCACCTCCAAGGATGTCAGTGCCTCCATCAGCGCGATCCGGGCAACCGCACCATCACCCAGGGACGCCAGTGCGATCAACTCTGCGTTGTTGGCGTAGCTGGCACTGTGCGGAACACATTCCCTGAGCATGAGGTCGACGGCCTGCCGCAGGTGCCCCGCGCCTGCGGAGCGGATCACCACGGCAGCAACGGGTCCATCCACCGGAAAGCCGGACGCCGGCCCGAGTTGCTGGAGCTGCCACGATTGGCTGCCTGTGTTGATTGCACGCATGAGTTCTATGCCCGCCAGTTCCCTCAGCCCCGGAGGCATCCGCTGCAGCAATGCCAGGCCGAGGATGTCCACGGACCGTTCGCCGGCCACCCGCGCGAGGCCACCGTCTCCGCCGTCAGGCACTTCCAACTCGAGGCGGGCGGCCAGAACGCCACGGACGGGGACATCCACGGTGGTGACGGTCCCCCCTGCGCCTGTAACGGCAGCCCCGGCGGCGGCGCCAAGAGTAAGGCCCGACGGCGATACGAGCCTTGCGCTGGCACCTGTCCGTTCGGCCAGCACGGCAAGGAGCTGATCGAGCCCGCCGCCGTGGGCAAGTTCAGCGGCCATGGCATGGCTGGCTTGATCGCCGCGCTGGAGCTGTTCCACGGATTCGCTGACCAGGAGTGAATTGATCTCCTGCATGACGCCGACGAAGGGGACCACGCGGCGCAACTCGATGACCGGCAGACCAGCAGCCTCGGCTGCTTCCACCATGGCGTGGGGAACTTCAGGGAGCGTCGGGCCGGTCTCGAGGGCGAGCGCCGCAATGCCACGTGCCGCCAATTCGCGGACGTAGCCCTCCTGCCGCTCCGTGGTCTCTGCGGCGAGAGCCTGGCCGCCGCTGAGGAGCAGCTCCCCGCCCCGAAGAAGCGGCGCGATGTCCAAGACCTCGCTGGAGTGGACCCAACGGACGGGCCTGGAAAGGGCACCGGCCACCTCGTTGAGCAGCCTCGGCTCGGCAGTTTTCAGGCTTTCATACTCCAGAGCCTCTCCCAGCACGATTGACATGACACTCCGTAAAATAGATGGGCATTTCTCTAGACACATCGTATCTTGTTGCTGTGATCTGGCGCACATAACCTGAGAGAGTCCCTTTCATACACGGAGGCTCTCCCATGCAAGACAACCTCTCCACAGCGCCAGCAGATTCAGCGCAGTCAGGACCGGCGCAGTCAGGACCGGCAACGGCGCCGGGCCATGACAGCGAAGCCTGGCTCCAACCCATCCCCGAGTCAGACCGCACACGCAAGGTTTCCGGCCAGTTCTGGATCTGGGCCGGCGCCAACCTGGCTCCTATCAACTGGGTGCTTGGGGCACTCGGTATCCATCTCGGCCTCGGATTCGCCGACACCGTGATTGTCCTGGTCCTGGGAAACCTGATCGGCATGCTCTTGTTCGGTTGCTTCGTCCTCCTGGGACAGAAGACCGGCGCTACCGGAATGGTCCTGGCTCGCGCAGCTTTCGGCCGCCGCGGCAACTACCTCCCTGCAGCCATCCAGGCACTCCTGGTGATCGGCTGGTGCGCCGTCAACACGTGGATCATCCTGGACCTGGTCATGGCACTCTTCGGAACGCTCGGCTGGGTGGACCCGACGGCACACAACTACGCCTGGAAGATCGGCGTCGCCACGGTCATCATGGCAGCCCAGGTCGCCATCGCGTGGTTCGGCTACAAAGCCATTGCGGCCTTTGAAAAGTGGACCGTTCCGCCCACCATCATCATCCTCGCCGTGATGTCCGCAGTGGCGTGGTTCGGCATGAAGATCGATTGGGGCTATGCGGGTCCAGCCGGAAACATCCTTGAAGGATCCGAGCGGATTGCCGCAATGAGTGCAGTCATGACCGCAATCGGCATCGGCTGGGGCATCACGTGGTTCACGTACGCCGCCGACTACTCTCGGTTCGTCAGCACTTCCGTTCCCAAGCGCAAGGTGTACCTTGCCTCGGTCCTGGGCCAGTTCATCCCCGTGGTGTGGCTCGGCGTGCTCGGCGCGAGTCTGGCCACGAACAGCGGCGAGATCGACCCCGGCAAGCTGATCGTCCAGAACTTCGGAGTCCTCGCGCTCCCGGTTCTCCTCATGGTGTTGCACGGCCCCATCGCTACCAACATCCTCAACATCTACACGTTTTCCGTGGCCACGCAGGCCCTGGACATCAACATCAGCCGCCGCAAACTGAACCTGTTCGTGGGCGTCTTCTCGCTCATCGCCGTCGTATTCTTCATCTTCCAGGAGGACTTCGCAGCAGTGCTCGACGCCTGGCTGATCGGACTTGTGGCCTGGGTGGCTGCGTGGGGCGGCGTCATGCTGGTGCACTATTTCTGGCTGGAGAAGCGCTGGCCAGCCAAGGTGGACCGGCTCTTCGACCCCGTCGGGACGCACAGGCTGCCGGTCATCAACTGGGCCGGAATCGCATCTCTGCTGCTCGGCATCTTTGCCACCTGGCTGTTCATGTACGGCCTCATCCCCATCATGCAAGGCCCCATCGCCGTCGCCCTTGGTGGCTGGGACCTCTCCTGGCTGGCCGGCGGACTCACCAGCGCAGCAGCCTACGCCCTCCTGGGCCCGCGGGCTCACCGGAAGTTTGTGCTGGCCGACTCCAACCACGTCTCGGTCACACGGCCCGCACCGGCCGAGCCCGCAGTTCCTGAAAGGACCACAGCATGAACCAGCCAGCCTTCGAGGACTCCCTTCATCCCATCACTTGGCCGGAGGGGTTCCAGGCCGCAGCTTCCTTCACGTTCGACGTCGACGCCGAGTCCTGCACCATCGCCCACGATCCCGGCAGCACGCGGCGCATGTCCCTCATGAGCCACCAGTCGTACGGGCCCAAGATCGCCGTTCCCCGGCTGCTCCAAATCCTGGACCGCCAGGACATCAAGGCTTCGTTCTTCATTCCCGGATTCACGGCTGAAAGCTACCCGGACGTGGTCCGCAGGATCGCAGATGGCGGGCATGAGATCGCCCACCATGGCTACCTGCACGAGCCAATGCAGGGCATCGATGCCGCCACCGAGGCGAGTTACCTGGACCGCGGCCTTGAGGCACTCGCCAAGGTTGCCGGCGTCCGCCCCGTCGGCTACCGGGCGCCATGGTGGGAGCTGAACTGGCACTCGCCCGCCCTCCTCGCCGACCGCGGATTCCTCTACGATTCAAGCCTGCTCGACGGCGATGCCCCCTACCGCATGGCCGTTGCCGAGGACGACTCCCGGGACATCGTGGAGATTCCCGTTGACTGGGCCCTGGACGACTGGGAGCAGTACGGTTTCTACCCCGGTGTCACGGGCAGCGGGGTTATCGAGAGCCCGGCCAAGGCGCTTGAGATGTGGACCCTCGAAGCCCAGGCGCACCATTCCCAAGGAAGTTGCTTCGTCCTCACCAACCACCCGTTCATCTCGGGCCGGCCCTCCAGGGCTGTTGCTTTGGAACAGTTGATCGAAAGGGTCAAGGACCTCGACGGCATGTGGGTCACCACGCTGGCAGAGATCGCCCGGCACACCAAGGACACCGTCCGGGAAATCCACACGCACGCCCGGATCGACATCCCGCTGTTCCCCGGCGCGGGGGCCACGTTCCGCCCGGCACAGGTCAAAGTGCCCGCCGGGACGCCCGCGCTCCACTAACCCGTCCGCCGAGATGGCAAAAGATGACAATGTTGCGCGCCAACATTGTCATCTTTTGCCATCTCGGTGCGGGTGTTTAACCGTTGACGGCGGACAACCACACTCCGATGATCCAGGTGCTCGCCGCGGCACATGCGAGCCCGAACTCCACCAGGATGCCGATGCCCGTGGCCTTGAGCGCGGCGCCGCTGGATTTCAGGGCGGCAGGGAAATTGCGGGTGCGCAAGACTTCGCTCAGGAGAAGGCCCACAGCGAACCCGAGGAACAGCCCCACCACGGGAATGACGAACATTCCCACCACGCCCAGGACCACACCGATCAGCACCGACCTGTTGGGAATTCCGTGCTCCTTGAGCTTGCGGCCCGTGAGCACGGCGCTGGCCGCCATGCCAGCCACCACGAACACCATGCCAACCGCGAAGATCACCCAGCCGAGCTGGCCAGCCCCTCCCCAAATGGCCCAGGCAAGCAGGCTTGCGCCGATAAGGATGCTGCCCGGCAGGACGGGAATGATGGTTCCCGCGACGCCCACCGCTATGGCCAGGCCGCACAGGATGGTCACAACGATTTCGGCATTCATGGGCCAAGTCTAGGCGGCACCCCATCCTTCCATACCCGGCGCGCGGCAGAGCGGGACACGGTGGCAGCTGTATGAACAACTCCAACTGGTCTTCGCGTCGCTTAGCGCCGGAAGTTCAAGAATCCACGGGAAACAGTAGATTAACGCCTAGATAACTTGTATATACAAGTAGCGTTTTTCCTTGTTCGGCCCGATCTGCTGGGGCAGTGTTGAGGGCGTACCCCGCTCGGCAGGCAGCTGCCAGCGCCCCACTCGGACCTACTTTGGAGACACCCTTGGACAACGCCCGTCCCTTTCGCACCGCTTTGGCACCGGCCGCTCTGACGCTCGCGGCCGCCGTCGTACTTCCTTCCGCCGCGTTTGCGGCGCCCGCCGAACCGGAGACCCCGGACGCAAGCACAGCCGCCCGCCACGCAAACGCCGACTACGCGGGCCTCCCGGATGGCACCAAGCGCAAGAAGACCCTGGTCATCGGCATCGACGGCGGCGCGATCGCGAAGTTCGCCGCCGCAGGCATGCCCAACGTTCAAGGCCTGATGGACTCGGGCATGACGGCTACCAGCAACCTCTTCGCCAACCCGATGGCGCCCACCGTTTCGGGCGCAGGATGGTCCAGCATCGCCACCGGCGTGTGGCCGGACAAGCACAACGTGGTGGACAACAACTTCACCGCCCCCAACTACAGCCAGTACCCGGACTACCTGACCCGCCTCGAAACCGCGCAGGTCAAGGCATCCACCCTGGTGGTCGGCACATGGTCCCCGATTCCGGAAAAGGTGTTCGGCCAGAAGGTGGACCTCCGGATCGCCGGCGGCAACGATGCCGGCACCACTGCAAAGGCGGTTGACTACCTTTCCAAGGGCAACCCGGACAGCACGTTCATCCACCTGGACGAAGTGGATGGCGCCGGCCACTCGTACGGCACGGAACGCGAGGAATACCTTGCCGCCCTCCGCACGGTGGACGGCCAAGTGGGCGAGATCCTGAATGCTGTAAAGAACCGTCCGAGTTACAAGTCCGAAGACTGGCTCGTGGTGGTCACGGCCGACCACGGCCACACTCATACGGGCGGCCACGGCGGCAGTACTCCGGCAGAACGGCAGACCTTCGTCATCGCCCAGGGCAAGGGCATCAAGGCCGGCAGCGTCCGCAACGACGTCAAGATCACGGACATCGCGCCCTCGGTACTGAAGCATGAGGGAGTCAAAGCCGAGGCAGCGTGGAACCTGGATGGGCAGGCATTTGGCGACATTGAAGCTGATGCCTTCGATTCGCTCAGGGACAGCCTGAAGACCCGTGTGGATGAAACCGCGCCCGGTGGGGCCGTCACGGGATGGTCCACCACCGCCCCCACAGGTTGGACTATCGACAACTCGGCGATGCCGTCCGGCGGCGTGACCGAGTGGCGCGGATGGTCCTTCGCAACCGATGAGTTCTGGACCAACGCGGACCGCAACCAGGGCCGTGAAACGTCCGTCCGCAACCGCAACGTCTTCGCCGTCGCCGACTCGGACGAATGGGATGACAAGGCGCACGCTGCCGGACAGTTCGACTCGACCCTCATCAGCCCCGAGTTCAAGGTGAAGGGCGGCAAAACCGCCACACTCTCCTTCGCTTCCAACTACAGCATCGACGGACCCCAAAGCGGCGAGGTGTTCGTCAGCTACGACGGGGGCGCACCGCTACTCGTGAAGGCCTACGCAGCTGACTTCAACGGCTTCGAATCCATCGCGCTGGACGTTCCCAAGGGTGCCAAGAAGGCCAAAGTGAGCTTCCGCTACACCGGCACCAACAGCGCCTTCTGGACCGTGGATCAGGTAGAACTGGCGACCAAGTGATGCTGGACCGCTGACCCGGCTGACTTAAGCAGGAACGACGGCGACGCTCCCCGGCACGGGAGGCGTCGCCGTCGTCGGCTTGGAGCTGGTACCGCTACTCGGCTACTGCAGCCGCAACTGCCGCGGTAACTGCAGGTGCCACGCGGGCATCCAGCGGGCTCGGCACGATGTAGTCGGCGGAGAGGTCTTCTGCGGCCAGCTCGGCGATGGCGTTGGCAGCAGCGATCTTCATGGCGGGCGTAATGCGCCGGGCGCCTGCATCCAGTGCACCGCGGAAGATACCCGGGAAGGCCAGCACGTTGTTGATCTGGTTCGGGAAGTCGCTGCGCCCGGTGGCAACAACTGCCGCGTACTTCCGTGCGACCTCGGGAAGAACCTCGGGATCCGGGTTGGACAGGGCGAACACGATCGACTGATCGTTCATGAGCTTCAGGTGCTCTTCGTCCAGCTTGGAGGAGGAGACGCCCACAAAGACGTCGGCGCCCGTGAGTGCTTCGCCCGGGCCACCTGTGACGCCGCGCGGGTTGGTGCGCTGTGCAATGCGGGCCTTGACGGAACCGGAGTCGGCGACGAGGTCGGCACGCTTGGCATCCACAACACCCTTGGAATCGAGCAGGACGACGTCCTTGATGCCTACGGCCAGGAGGATCTCGGCGATGGCGATGCCTGCGGCACCGGCGCCGGAGACGACAACCTTGAGGCCTGCGAGTTCGCGCCTGGTCACCTTGGCAGCATTGGTCAGTGCCGCGAGAACCACGACGGCGGTGCCGTGCTGGTCATCGTGCATGACGGGGCAGTCGAGGGCTTCGATGAGGCGCTCTTCGAGTTCGAAGCAACGGGGAGCGGAGATGTCCTCAAGGTTCACGGCACCGAAGCTCGGGCGGAGGCGGACCAGTGTCTCGATGATCTCGTCCACGTTGGTGGTGTTGAGCACCAGCGGGATGGAGTCGAGATCGCCGAAGGACTTGAACAGGGCGGATTTACCCTCCATGACCGGCAGCGAAGCACTGGGGCCGATGTTGCCAAGGCCCAGAACTGCAGTGCCATCGCTGACCACAACAACCAGGCGCTCGGCCCAGGTGTGGGTGCGGGCAAGTTCTGGATTGGCGTGGATCGCGCGGCTGACCTCGGCAACACCGGGGGTGTACGCAATGGAGAGGTCGCGCTTGTTGTTCAGCGGGACGGTGCTGGAGATGGTGAGCTTGCCGCCCTCGTGGGCTGCGAAGATCTCTTCTTCGCTCAGTACCAGGGTGTCGTTGTCAGTAGCAATTGTCTCGATGGACACGTCTTTGTCTCCTCAGGCTAGCCGTGGACCCACGGCATGATTCGGGCAGGAACAGAATTGCTGGTGCGGGCCAAGGGTGTCTGGCCCGGCGTTGCTTCTGCAGGTAGGGGGCTGCTAGCCGCTTCGGTGTTCCCAGCCTAGGGAAGCGCCGAGGGTACAAGATTCAATACCAAGAGAGACGATTCGAGAGTAAAACGTTTATCCAGCCCTGAATGTGATCCAGGTCATGCGAAAAAGCGCATTCTTGGATCCCGCCGGTCTAGACCACTGGAGCTTTTGCGTTATTCACCGGTGAGCAGGCTGCAGGCTTTCTTCAGATCCTTCTCGGCCTCAAACAGCGACAACCGACGGCAGCGGACCGCCTGGACCAGACCGCTGACCAAGTGCAGCAGTATCCGCGCCCTGGTGGCATCCTTGCCGGCATCCTTGCTCAAGGAACCAACCACCTCTTCGGACAAAGCATCAATCTCGCGCAGCAGCTGGGCGGAGTCATCGTCCTTGCCGGCAGGTCGGATGAGGCAATGCTCAACGCCGGGCTGCATGACCCTCAGGTGAAAGATCTCCATCATCAAACCCGCGAGCGCATGGCCTTTTCCTTCGCGGAGGCGGAGCCCGTCGCGGAGTTCCCTGAGCTGTTGCCGGTAGACGGCCAACATGAGATGGGCCGTGGAGGGGAAGTAACGGTACAACGTGCCCAGCGGGACATCGGCCCGGGCAGCAACGTCGGAGAGGCTCAAGGTATCGAACTGCCGCTGGGCGAATCCGGCGGCCGTCCTGAGAATGCGGGCATAGCGCAGCTGCTGCCGCGGGGTGGTGGGTGCGGCAGCCATACGGGGCAGCCCCGTGGTCAGGTCAAGGGAGTACGGTTCCAGTGAGTTTGATGCGGGCATTTCCGGCGATCTCTTGGCAGGCTGACAAGGAAGCGGCCGGCTCGGGGCGATACGTCCCGCGGCTGGCCGATCGCATCAATGATACGGGAGCAAAATGACTGTTTCCTGAGAGCCTTCTTTACGTGGGGGATGCATGCCGTTTCCCGCAATTGCCGATGCCCGCACATACACTTCAGTGAGGTTTGCGGACGGCACGGTGGAGGGACACACATGGGGATATTTCGACGCCGGATGGCAGCAGCGCTGCTGACCGCCGCTGTGGCGGCCATGGCACTTAGCCCCCTGCCGGCGTCGGCCGCGCCCAGCAACGGGCCCGACCCCTTACTTAGCGGTGACGCGTTCGTCGGCAAGAAGCTGACCGCTGAGATCGGCCCGTACACGTTCTACGGCTGTGGCAACGGAAAAGGTCCGGACTATACGGTCTACTGGACCCGGGATGGCTTCCTCGTGGCCGGCGAGACGGCGCGGAGCTATGTCCTTGAGCCTGACGACGCCGGAGCCCGAATGGCCGCGCACGTCACCGCCAGCAAATCGGCCTGCGGCGGAGAGTCCCTGCACAGCGCGGAAACCAAACCTGTGGGAGACGTCAACAGGGCGGCCGGCTTCACCGGCCGGAACTTCGAACTGCTGACACGCGCCAATGATGGCTCATTGCTGCTCTACGGGCGGACGGGCAATGCGTGGGATCCCGCCCGCACCGTGGGCTGGGGCTTCAATATCTTCAACCTGGCGCTCTCCCCCGGCGACTTCGACGGTGACGGCAAGAGCGATGTGATCGTCCGTGATTCCGTCGGCGGACTCTACCTCTTCGGCGGAGACGGCGCGGGCGGCTGGAAGCCGGCCAAATCCATCGGCAACGGATGGAATGTGTTCGACTCCATCGTCAGCCCCGGGGACTTCAACGGCGACGGCCACAACGATCTCCTGGCCAGGGAACCCGGCGGCGCCCTCTATCTCTACCCTGGCAATGGTGCCGGTGGCTGGTTGGCGCGGACCGCCGTCGGGACCGGCTGGAACGTCATGGATGCGCTGGTAACACCCGGCGATTTCAACGGAGACGGCAACGTGGATATCCTCGCCCGTGACCGTAATGGCTACCTGTACTTCTACGGCGGCAATGGCGCAGGCGGCTGGACCCGGTCTTGGCTGATTGGCGTCGGCTGGAACGCGCTCAAGTCATTAGGCGCCGCAGGGGACTTCAACGGTGACGGTTTCCAGGACGTGTACGGCGTTGACCAACAAGGACGGTTGGTCATGTACTCCAGCGACGGCCGAACGGGCTGGAGCGGATCGCAAGTTGTAGGCTCCGGCTTCGGATGGTTCACAGCAATCTTCTAGGAAGATCCCAGCCGCGGTACCATTAACCGCATAAAGTCTGGGGAGGACACAATGAACGCTCCATCATGCCTTAGGTCAGGCGTGCGCCGAGCGGCAGCCGGGATAGCGGCCGCGATCTTCGCAGCCGTGGTTCTTACCCCCGCGCCCGCCATGGCAACCATGGACCCCGAACCGCCCGTAATCTCCGGGGCGCCATATGTCGGTTCCACGCTCACTGTCACCTGGGATCCCTACGCCTATAAGGGGTGCGGCGCCGGAGCCGGCCCGGATACGCGCATCTACTGGACCCGCGACGGCGAAGTGGCAACGGACCACCCCACCTGGCCCAACTATGTCCTCACCGAGGAAGACCGCGACAAGACCATCGCCGCGCACCTCGTGGCCGCCTACCCCTGCGAAGACCTTGAAGTGGCCAGCGAGGAAACGGCACCGATCTCCGCGTCCCACCGGCCCAGCGGCTTCACCGGCCGCAGCGCTTTCGAGCTGCTGGCCCGCCGCTCTGACGGCGCACTCCTGATGTACCCGCGATTGAACAACACGTGGGAGTCCGCCCGGACCGTAGGTGCCGGCTGGAACATCTTCCCCACCGTCTTTTCCCCCGGCGATTTTGACGGCGACGGCGTCAACGACGTCCTGGGCAGGGATTCCGCAGGCGGACTCTACTTGTACAGCGGCAACGGCGACGGCGGATGGACGGGCCCCCGGAAGGTCGGCACCGGCTGGAACATTTTCACCTCGCTGGTCTCACCGGGCGACTTCAACAGCGACGGCACCAACGACGTCCTGGCCCGCGATTCGAGCGGCCTCCTCTACCTCTACCCCGGTGACGGCCACGGAGGGTGGCTGCCGCGATCCGTGGTTGGCCAGGGATGGAACGCACTGAACGCCATCGTCACCCCAGGCGACTTCGACGGCGACACGAACGTGGACGTCCTGGCCCGCGACTCTGCAGGGAACTTGAAGCTCTACCGCGGAGACGGCTTGGGAGGCTGGAACGGCATGTCCGTCGTCGGCCAAGGCTGGAGCGGCATGAGTACCATCGGCAGCGCCGGCGACATCAACGCCGACGGCAAGCTGGATATCTTCGCAGTGGACGGCTCAGGCCAATTGCGCGCCTACTACGGCAATGGCAGCGGCGGATGGGCCGGAGCCGGGGTTGTCGGCTGGGGCTGGAACGGGTTCACCGCCCTGTTCTAGGGTTTGCCGGCGGCCCCGCATGTACCTCGCTGATTCTTCAGGCTTCGGAACCTGGGGCATCTACGGCTTCAAATGGAAAGGCCAACCTGTAGTCGGCAGTGGCTGGAGCGTCATGAATGCTGTGTTCTAGTCCACGCTCTTGATCTTCACCACGAAGACGGCCCCCAAAAGGCCGATGACTGCGGCGGCTATGTACAGCGATACGTAGCCGCCCCAGTCCCTGACGAACGGGAGGGCGATCAGTGGGGCCAAGACTTGGGGCAGCGAGTTGGCGATGTTAATGACGCCCAAGTCCTTCCCGCGGTCCATGGCGGCGGGCAGGACCTGCGTGATGAGCGCGAAGTCCACCGCCAGGTAGGCTCCGAACCCGATGCCCAGCACCAACGCACCGGCAAGTCCACCGATCCATGTCGGCGCAAAGGCCAGAATCAACGAGGCCACGGCGATGATGATGGACGACGCGATCACCAACGGCTTTCGTTTGCCCATACGGTCACTCAATCGCCCACCGAGCACACTGGTGATGATCACGGTGACGGCATACAGCCCGGTGAGGATGAGGACACCAAACTCGGGATCAATGCCCTCGGTTTCCTTCAAATGCACTGCGTCGCTGAGGAAGAACAGCAAGTAAAGCGTGACCATGTGATTGCCCGTGCTGACCAGCAGCCGGGTCATCCACGCCCACGCGAAATCCGGGTAGCGTTTTGGCGAAACCCAGAAGCCTGCGAGGAATTTCCCCAGTTTGAAGGCGGGACGCTCGCCTGGCGGCAGGGGTTGGTCGTCGTTCTTGAAGAGATAAAGCACGACGCCGGCGAGCAGCGCTGCAGCGCACAGCCAGTAGCCAACGGCAAAGTTTCCAGCAACGACGGCGGCGATCACCGCACCGAACAGGATGCCCACTGTCTGGCCCATGGCCGCCAGTCCACCCACGGTTCCGCGCTGTGGCACCGGAACACGGTCTGGTATGGCGGCAGTTATGGCCGAGTACATGGCGTTCGCTCCGGCCTGCACGAGGCACCACAGCAAAGTCATCACCGCAACGTTGGGAGCGCCAGCCAAGGCCACCAAGGCCACCGCACCCAGGATGGCTCCCATCACGACCCAAGGAACACGCCTCCCAAACCGTGAAGTGGTGCGGTCACTGAAGGCGCCGAACAAGGGGTTGGCCACCATTGAAACAGCCGCACCGCAGCCGGTGACCAAAGCTAGGATCGCTTCCTTCTGGCTCTCATCAAAGTGGGCTGCCTGCTGGCCCAAAAGCACTTGGAGGGGGCCAAAGAACGCTGCATTGATACCCAGGTTGACCAGCACGACCCCTGTGGTCCACAACGGCCGGACCCGCTCCACCGGCTCAGCCAGCGCCGTAGTGGTACCGCCGCGGAGAGCGGACGGATCCGGTACCGGACCCGGAAGGTCGGACAGGCTCATGGCAGGTTCCCCCTAGATTCAATGTTTGGACTCAGCCTAGCGCGGCAGCAGGACACTGAACCGATCCGCGCCCGCTTATCCACATAGCCGGAAATGTGCCGCACCACAGGCCCCGCGCAGGGTTACTGTGGCATCAAACCTACAAAGGAGAAGGACCGTGAGTGAGCAAGTAAATACCGCCGATCTCTATGACGAGCGCGGCGAGGAACTGGAGTCCGTCGCCGTCCAGTTTCAAAACCTCGGCGGTCACACACACTTCAGCGGACCGGTACGGACCATTCGGTGCTTCGAAGACAACGCCTTGGTGAAGACCGTCCTCAGCACTCCCGGCGAAGGAGCCGTCCTGGTCATCGATGGCCAGGGGTCGTTGAGGACCGCACTCATGGGGGACATGATCGCGGAAAGTGCAGTGGCCAATGGCTGGTCCGGAGTTGTCATCAATGGAGCTGTCCGTGACCGTGAGGCCCTTGCCCGGCTGCCCCTGGGCGTCAAAGCCCTCGGCAGCAACCCCAAGAAGAGCGCCAAAACCGGCGTAGGCGAGGTGGACGTTCAACTTGTGATCGATCGCGTCCGCATCCAGCCCGGCGTCATGATTTTCTGCGATCCGGACGGCATCCTGGTGGAGCGCTGACGGCGACTTACACCCGCCGTTCAAGAAATATTCTCCTCCCGGGAATCAATCAGGCATTAGGATAGTTACTGAAAGCAACTATCCTGCTTATTTCCCGCTTTTCTGCCACCTCTGGAGAAGATATGTCCAAATCCACGCCCGTAAGGGCTGCCGGTGAGGTCCTGACGCATCGTCAGACGCTCACCGTCATGGTGGGACTCATGCTTGGCATGTTCCTGTCCTCACTGGACCAGACCATTGTGTCCACGTCCATTTACACCATCGCCAACGACCTCGATGGCCTGTCCCTGCAGGCATGGGCCACCACGGCGTACCTCATCACGTCCACCGTGAGCACTCCGCTCTACGGCAAGCTCAGCGACATCTTCGGGCGACGCCCGTTGTACCTCGCGGCCATCGTGATCTTCCTCGCCGGCTCCCTCTACGCAGGGTCGGTCCACTCCATGACTGAGCTGGCAATCGCCCGCGGCATCCAGGGCCTCGGCGCCGGCGGCCTGCTGGCACTTGCCCTGACCATCATCGGGGACATCGTGGCGCTGAAGGACAGGGCCAAGTACCAGGGCTACTTCATGTCAGTATTCGGTATCTCCTCCGTCCTGGGTCCCGTGATCGGCGGAGCCTTCGCCGGCGCTTCAAACATCCTGGGCTTCGACGGCTGGCGGTGGGTCTTCTTCATCAACCTGCCCATCGGACTCGCTGCGCTGGTTGTGGTCTTCCTGTACCTCCACCTGCCCGCACGGCATGTGAAGCAGAAGATCGACTACTGGGGTGCGGCGGCCATTACCCTGGCGATTGTTCCCTTGCTCCTGGTCGCCGAACAGGGCCGTACCTGGGGCTGGGCATCCGGCTCCGCCTGGCTCTGCTATGGCCTGGGCGTGATCGGCATCGTGGCGTTCCTGCTGGCTGAGAAGCGCGCCGGAGACTACGCATTGATCCCCCTGCGCCTCTTCAAGAACACGACGTTCGGGTTGTCTTCGCTGTTGAACTTCATCATCGGCATTGGCATGTTCGGCGCAATCGCCATGCTGCCCATGTACCTGCAACTGGTGAAGGGTCTCACCCCCACCGAGGCCGGCCTGATGATGATCACGTTCACTGTGGGCATCCTGTTCGGCTCCATCTCGGCAGGGCGCACTATCTCCTCGTCCGGCGTCTACCGGATCTTCCCGATCATGGGTACCGCAGTCCTGGCGGCTGCCGCCACGGTCATGGGCCTTGTTCTCGGAGTCGACACGGGCCTATGGGTTCCCGGCCTGATTGCCGTGTTCTTCGGTGTAGGCCTGGGCTTCTGCATGCAGCCCCTTACGCTCGCCATGCAGGTCTCCGTTCCGCCCAAGGACATGGGTGTTGGAACTTCCACTGCCGCGTTCTTCCGGTCCATGGGCGGGGCCGTAGGTACCGCAGTGTTCATCTCCATGCTGTTCAGCACGGCTGCGGACAGGATTGCCGACGGCATGAAGTCCGCCGCTTCCAGCCCGGACTACCAAGCAGTCATGAAGGATCCTGCTGTGGCAGCCGATCCCGCGAACGCCAAACTCTTCGACTTCTTCAAGAACGGCGCCAATAACGATTCCCTGAATGACACCAGTTGGCTCCATTCGGCCAACAGCACGCTCACCAGGCCCATCACTGAAGGATTCGCCCAGGCAATAGACGTGGTCATGCTCACTGCGGCCGGCCTGATGATCATCGCATTCCTCATCAGTTTCGCGTTGCCCAACAAAAAGCTCACCGACCCCAAGGCCGCGGTCAAGGAGTCCGTCCCGGCCCACTAGGCGCCGTCCTTTGAATGACGAAAGGCAGGCAGTCTTCGGACTGCCTGCCTTTTCGGTTCAAAAAAGAGTGCTGGGACCCCACTAGTGGGAGGAACGGACCAGCCCGTGGGCGTGGTCAAGATCCCCGCGCAGGTCACGGTCGCCAACCTCCACCGGGAGCGTGAAACCCGCCCGCATCATGGCGCGAAGCCGCGGGCTGGAGAATTCCTCCGGTTGCCGACCTTGGAGCCGCAGGGCCCGCGAGGCACAAACGAGTTCGACGGCCGTAATGGTCGCCAGCGCATGCGCGGTGGACTGCAGTTGAGCCGTTGCCGTGCTCGCGAAGCTTGCGTCCTCCTCAGCTCCCAACGACAACACCACAGTCTGCAGGCTGGTGGGCTGGGCATTCGCACGGATCCGCCCCACGGCGGCAGCAGCCACGTACTCCATCATCATCACACCGGATTGTCCCGTCCCGTCTTCAGCCAGGAACGGATGCAAACCGGTGTAGTTGGGGTCGCACAGAAGATCAATCCTTCGCAGATGCGTTGCGCAGGCGGCACCAATGGCCAGCTGCAGGGAGTCCGTACGACGTGCAAGGTTGGTCATCTGAAAAAGCCCATGATGGGCTACGTCGTTTGAACCATCGGACGTCGTGCCATGGACCAGGGGATTCTCATTGCCCGCTGTCACCAGACGGCTCAATAGAGTACCCAAGGCCGCGAGTTCCTCAGCTTGAGATCCGAAGACCTGTGGCAGGGTCCGCAAGCAATAGGGGTCCTGAATTCGAGCGGGCTCACCACTGCCTTGGACCAAGCCATGAAAAGTGGTCGCGGCTTCGGCCACGGCAGGGGTGTCCGCCGCCGCTGCCACGGCCTGGCTGAGCGCCTCCGCGTTGCCGGACATCGCCACGAAGGACAACGCCGCAACTGACGCAGCGTTGTCCAGGAGCCCCGACAATTCCTGATGAGCAAGAACGGCCTGGGCAATGGTCAGCGCGCTGGAACTGATAAATGGTAGGGCATCCGCAGTAGCCCAGCCCTCCACGCTGCGTTGCGCCCCTCCCCCGCCCAGGGGTTCGCGTTCCCCGAGCATCGTGAGCGCAGTACCCGCCAAGGCTTGTAGATCTGCCGTGCCGATGCCCCCGAACTCCCGGATTTCAGGGACAACATCCTCGTTGATCAGCCCGGAGAGCGCCACCGCTATGGCGGGGTTGATCCCCGATCCTCCGGCTGCCAACTGGGAGAGCCTGACCACCAACATCGCGCGGACGGTCCTGCGGTCCAGCGGCCTGCCCGCATCCACCGCATGGCTCCGGAGCAGCTTGAGCCCGTGAGTATCGCCCCCGTCCCCTTCGGCCAAAGCAACGGTCCGATTCGCGCCGACCCCCGTTGAGCGGCCATAGACAGGCCGCCGTAAGGCTGTCGCAACGGCTGACTCCTGCGAGGCGGCCATACGGCTCAACGCCTCCGGGGTCAGCTGGACGGAAGCGCCGTCGGCAACCGCTGCAATATCGGCCAAAGCCAGGTTCCGGCCATCGATCTCGATCATGGACCGATCCTTTCATCCGTCGTCGACATGGTGTTCCCCGCAGGGTGGCAGGTGCAGTAGCCGTTCGCAATCACGGCCACCACACCTGCCAGCTAGTCGGTTTCCGGGGCAATACGGACTGGGTTCCACACTTCCGGGGTCCGGACAGGAAGCCTTTCCCGCGGGACGGCGTCCGGCCATTCGGCCCGGGCGTGCGAGGACTCGGAGAGCGTCGAGGCCTGCACCGTCGTGGAGCTGGTGGACACGCTCATTGGCCCTCGTTCATGGGGATGCGGACGCCGCGTTCATTGGCGACCTCGAGGGCGCGGTCGTAGCCGGCGTCGACGTGGCGGATGACGCCCATGCCGGGGTCGTTGGTCAGGAGCCGTTCCAGTTTCCGGGCCGCCAGTTCGGTGCCGTCAGCAACGGAAACCTGGCCAGTGTGGATGGACCGGCCAATACCAACACCACCACCGTGGTGGATCGACACCCAGGTAGCACCCGAAGAAGCAGCGGTCAGCGCGTTCAGCAGCGGCCAGTCAGCAACCGCGTCCGAGCCGTCCTTCATCGACTCGGTCTCCCGGTACGGGGACGCCACGGAACCCGAATCCAGGTGGTCACGGCCGATCACGATCGGAGCCTTGACCTTGCCCTCGGCGACGAGCTGGTTGAACAGCAGCCCGGCCTTGGCGCGTTCGCCGTACCCGAGCCAGCAAATACGTGCCGGCAGGCCCTCGAACTCCACCCGGTCCGCGGCGGCGTCGATCCACTTGTGCAGGTGCTTGTTCTCCGGGAACAACTCCTTGATCGCTTCATCGGTGACACGGATGTCCTCCGGATCACCGGAGAGCGCGACCCAGCGGAACGGGCCCAGGCCCTCGCAGAACAACGGACGAATATACGCAGGGACGAAACCGGGGAACTCGAACGCCCGGTCATACCCGCCCTTCCGGGCCTCATCCCGGATCGAGTTACCGTAGTCAAAGACCTCGGCCCCGGCGTCCTGGAACTCCACCATCGCCTGCACATGGCGGGCCATGGACGCCTGCGCCTTCTTGGTGAACCCTTCCGGATCAGCTTCGGCCTCGGTGTGCCACTCGGCCACCGTGATGCCCTCCGGCAAGTAGGACAACGGGTCATGCGCGGACGTCTGGTCGGTGACCACATCAAACGTGACCTCCCCGGCTTTGTGGCGGCGCAGCAATTCAGGGAACACCTCGGCTGCGTTACCTACGTACCCGACGGACCAGCCCCGGCGCTCATCCTTGGCGGCCTGGACCTTCGCGATCGCGGTGTCCAGATCGGTTTCCACCTCGTCCAGGTACCGCTTACCCACACGCCGACGCAGGCGGGACTCGTCCACATCAACAATCAGGCACGCGCCATCATTCAAGGTCACGGCCAACGGCTGCGCGCCGCCCATGCCACCACACCCACCGGTCAACGTCAGAGTCCCCGCCAGCGGTCCCTCCGATGAGCCTTCCACGGCACTGGTTTCCAGAGACACAGCCGGGTGGCGTCCCTCCGCAGCGAGCTTATTCCCCACCGCAGCAAAGGTCTCATACGTGCCCTGCAGGATGCCCTGAGTGCCGATGTAGATCCATGACCCAGCCGTCATCTGCCCGTACATCATCAAACCCTCAGCCTCGAGCCGACGGAACTCGGGCCACGTCGCCCAATCCCCCACCAGATTCGAGTTGGCCAGCAGCACGCGCGGGGCCCACTCATTCGTGCGGAACACACCCACCGGCTTACCGGACTGCACCAGAAGGGTTTCGTCTTTCTCCATGGTTTCCAGGGTCCGGGTGATCGCATCGAACGCAGCCCAGGAACGCGCTGCGCGGCCGGTTCCGCCGTAGACCACCAAGTCATCCGGGCGCTCGGCGACCTCGGGATCCAAGTTGTTCATCAACATGCGCAACGGCGCCTCGGTCTGCCACGACTTGGCAGTAAGTTCAGTACCCCGCGCGGCCTTGACCGGACGGGCACCAGTAGTGAAATCGGCAGTCATTCTTTACTCCTATGAATCCGGTAGTCCGGGTAAGAACAGCGGGCTAGCCCAGGTTCTTGGTCTTGAGCCATTCCTTGGCGATTTCGCCGATGTCCTCGAACTTGGCCACACGGCCGTTCATCGCAATCAAGTCCTCAGTGGTCAGCGCCGCAGAGACTTTATCCAGGGTTTCCTTGACGGCGTCCGTGGACTTCTTTGCATTGATGACGGGAACGATGTTCTCGGACAGGAAGAGATTCTTGTTGTCCTCAAGTGCCACCAGGTTATTCTCGGCCAGTGCGGGATCCGTGCTGAAAAGGTCGGCCACCTGTACCTGACCGGAAAGCAGGGCGTTCAGCGTGAGCGGCCCACCGGCGTCGAGCGCTGAGAATTCCTTGAACTCAAGGTTGTAGACGGACTTCAGGCCGGCCACGCCGTTGAGGCGGGTCTTCCACTCCGGCGGGCCGCCCAGGACGAGATCCTTGGCAACGGGCTGGAGGTCCTCGATGGTCTTCAGCTTGTACTGATCGGCGATTTCCTTCTTGACGGCCAGGACATCCTTGTCCTGCGCTTCGGAAGCCGTCAACACTGCGAGGCCGGCCGGAATCTTGGTAGTCAGTTCCTTGGCGACGTCCTCGGAAGAAACAGCCTTGGTGGCGGAATCGAGGTACTGAAGGAGCGCGCCGCCGTATTCGGGCATGAGGTCAATGGAGCCATCCTTGAGCGCGGGAATGGTGACCTCGCGGCTGCCGATGCTCGGCTTCTCCGTGACATCGACGCCCTTGGCTTTGAGGGCCTCGGCGTAGATCTTGGCGATCAACTGGCTTTCCGGGAAATCGGCCGAACCGACGATGATGCTGTCGCCCGGGGCTCCGGCTGCTGTGTTGGACGAGCTCAGGGGGTCCCCGCCGCCGCAGGCGCTCAGGGTGATGGCGGCAACGGCCGCAAGGGTGAAACCAGTCAGGTACTTCTTCATGTCAACTCTCCTGGAAGGGCGCTTACAGGACATGCAGCGGCCAGGTGGGGGTGGGTGGAGGTGTGCAAAAGGGTAGTGGCTAGACCGTGGCGGGGGTCTTCACGGGTTCGGCCGCAGGAGCCGACTTGATGGTTCGCCGCGTCAGTCCTGGTGAGACAACCCGGCGGGTGATGAAGGCGAGAAGCTGGTCGAAGAACAGGGCCAGCAGAGCAACGAGGACGGCACCTGCGACCATTTGGCTGTAGTCGTTCTGGGCTTTGCCGTCGATCAGGAGACGGCCAAGCCCGCCGAGCGAAATGTACGCAGCGATGGTCGCCGTCGAGATGATTTGCAGCAGCGCGCTGCGGACACCGGACAAAACCAGCGGAAGCGAGCAAGGAAGCTGGACGTCCGTGAGGATCTTCATGGTGCGGAAGCCCATGCCTTTAGCGGCGTCGACGGCGGCAGCATCCACCGCTCGAACGCCGGCATACGTGTTGGTCAGGATGGGCGGCACGGCCAACAGGACCAACACGATCAGGCTCGGGAGGACGTAACCCATCCGGGAAGGGAAGGCCGGCGAAATGAGCAGGACCAACAGGATCAGCAGGCCGACACTGGGAAGTGCCCGGAGTGCGTTGGCAAGGCCTGCGATCATGAACACGCCCTTGCCGGTGACGCCGATGTAAATGCCAAGGGGGACGGCGATGACAGCCGCAACGGCCAAGGCGATCAGGGAGTAGAGGAGATGTTCGGCGATCAACGTCGGGATGCCGTCGGCGCCGGTCCAATGCGCGGGGTCGAACAAGTAGTTCACGATGCCACCACCTTGGGGGTCCACGGTGTCATCCACCGGTTGATAAGGATGATCAGCCCGTCCAGGATCATGGCCAGGACCACGCAGAGCACGATGCCCGCGATAATCGGCGTGAAGAAACGGAGCTGGAAGCCCTGGGTGAACAGGGAGCCAAGCTGCGGGATACCCAGCAGCGCGGCTACGGAGACGAGGCTGACGTTGGACACGGCCGCAACGCGCAAACCTGCGCAGATAACGGGAACGCCCACGGGAAGTTCAACTTTCAGGAGGCTCTGGTAGCCGCGGTAGCCCATGGCCTTGGCCGCTTGGACGGTGTCCTCCGGAACGGAATCAAGGGCATCTGCCACTACCCGTACAAGCAGGGCCACGGTGTAGATGGTCAGCGCTGCCACAATGTTCATCGGGTCCAGGATCTTGGTGCCAAGGACCAGCGGCAGCAACACGAACAGTGCAAGCGACGGCACTGTATAGAGGAGGCCGGCAACTCCAACCAGCAGCGGGTAGATCCGGCGGCTCCGGTGCGCCCACCAACCAAGGGGCAGCGCGATGAGCAAACCCAGGATCAGTGGGGTGACGGCCAACAGGACGTGCCAGCCGAACAGGAAGACGATGTTGTCGAACTGGCGGCCCAGCCACTCGAAGTTCATCGCGCCGTCTCCAAGTGAGGCTCGGCTTCGATCGCTTTGACGACGTCCGTGGCGGTCACTGTACCGATCAGCTCCCCGTGCTCGTTGACCACCACACCGCGGCGGCTGGGAGAGGAAAGTGCGGCGTCAAGGAGTTGGCGCATGGTTCCGGATGCAGCGGCGGGGATGCCGCTGAGGTTCAGGTTCTCGCGCTTCACCTCACCGTTGAGAAGCTCCGGCTGGGCCCAACCGAGAGGCTTCCGGCCGCCGTCGACCACCAGCACCCACGCACCCGACGCCTTGGCTCGGGCTTCATCGGCCGAGGCTCCCAGCTGGATGACGCTCTCTTCGCCAATGGCCACTGCCCCGGCAGTCTTGGTAAACCCGAGGGAACGGTAGCCACGGTCGCGGCCAACAAAGTCGGCCACAAACTCGTCAGCCGGCGCCGTGAGCAGCTCGGAGGGAGAAGCCATCTGGGCAAGCTTGCCGCCGACGCGCATCACGGCCACCTGATCGCCGAGTTTCAGGGCTTCATCGATGTCGTGTGTGACCATGATGATGGTCTTGCCGATTTCGCGCTGCAGGCGCAGAAACTCTTCCTGCAGCTGGGCACGGACCACGGGGTCCACGGCGCTGAAGGGCTCATCCATGAGCATGAACGCGGGGTCCGATGCCAGCGCCCGGGCAACGCCGACGCGCTGCTGCTGGCCACCGGAAAGCTGCCACGGGTAGCGCTTGGCGAAGCTGGCGGGCAGGCCAACGCGCTCCATCAGTTCGAGTGCCGTGGTCCGGGCCTTCTGGCGGCTCTCGCCGAGGAGGACCGGCATGGTGGCTACGTTGTCCACGATGGTCTTGTGCGGAAAGAGGCCTGCGTGCTGGATGACGTAGCCGATCCTGCGGCGGAGCAACGCTGCGTCCATGCCGGAGGTGGGCTGATCGTCCAAGTAGATGGTGCCGCTGGTGGGCTCGATGAGGCGGTTGATCATCCTGAGCGAGGTAGTCTTACCGCAGCCGGAGGGGCCCACAAGGATGGTCAGCTTGCCGGTCGGCGCCTCCAGGTTGAGGCCATCGACGGCGACAGTACCGTCCGGGTAGGCCTTGGTGATATTTTCAAACTTGATCATTTTGCTTCCATGCTTTCCTGGGGTAGCTCATGGTTGTCGGTGGTCAGGGTGAGGATGTTGTCAGCTTCCTCCACCAGTTGCTGGCCGAACTTGAGGGCCTTAAGCTCATCGACGCGGTAGCTGGGAACCACGATGCTCAGCGAAGCCACAGTGCGTCCCCCCATCACTACCGGCGCGGCAATGGCCGTGACGTCGTCCTCCACACCGCTGCGCACTACGGCAAAGCCACGCTCAGGATGTTCTCCCTTGAGGACCTGGCCGGATGCTGTGCCTTCGAGCGGGATGCTCCGCCCGACCCAGCTGGAGTGCCTGATCGAATGAGTGCCCTCAACGATCGCGATGTAGATTCCCGTGTCCCCAACCCCGGGAATGCTCAGATAGCAGGATTCGCGCGTTGTTGCGACGAGCCTCTTCATGGCCGGTGTGCACAACGAGACGAGTGATTCCTTGCCGAGTGCGAGTGCACCCAGCTGGATGATGCTGGCCCCCGGACGGAAGTTGCCGCCGTCGTCCCTTGAGACAAAGCCGCTGCCCTCTAGGGTGCGGAGGAGGCGAAGGGCGGTGCTCGGCGAGAGGTCGGCGAACCTGGCCGCGTCGCTCAACGCAATTGCCCCTTCCGAGCAAACGGCTCCCAAGAGCGCGAGCGCCCTCTCTACTGTTCGTGTGGAGGAATCAGCCATCACACACCTTCGCTTTCCGTGGTCCAGATCACTCTCTTGCCATTCAGTAAAAACCAAGTTTCATTAAATGGCAAGGGCTTTTGGGAAGATTGCTCGGGATTCCGGGATATGAGACTCTCCACGTCCCTTGACGGTGCGGGAGTGTTTCCGGCGTGTTAATAGTCTCGAGAACCCTTGTCATGTGGTGGCATCTGGTTTTTACTTGGTGGCAGTCTCTCAATCGGAGGAAAACGTGGAAACCGTCAACCAGCTCCTTGCCTCAATCCAGGATGTGGGCCGCGATGCGGTGCGCGGAGGATATTCCAGGGCCGTCTATACAACTCCCGAACTCGATCTCAGGCAGTGGTTCATCGAACAGGCCGAACAACGCGGCCTCGACGTCGAAACGGACCGCAACGGCATTATCTGGGCTTGGTGGGGAAGCCCTCAGGACGGCGCACTCGTCACTGGCAGCCACCTGGACTCGGTCCCCGGCGGAGGCGCATTCGACGGACCCCTCGGCGTAGCTTCCGCCCTGGCCGCCATCGACGTCCTCAAGTCCCGCGGAGTCCAGCCACCCCGCTCGCTGGCCGTCACGGTCTTTCCCGAAGAAGAAGGGTCCCGCTTTGGTGTGGCGTGCCTCGGTTCACGGCTGCTCACCGGTGCGATCGCCGTCGACAAGGCCCTGAACCTGCGCGACGTCAACGGCGACGCTTTCGCCGACGTAGCCCGCGCCAACGGCCTGGATCCCCACCATATGGGGCCCGACCAGGAGGCGCTGGCGCGGATCGGCGACTTCGTTGAATTGCACGTTGAACAAGGCATAGGCCTGGCGCAGGACGGTCCTGCCATCGCGGTGGGGAGTTCAATCCTGGGTCACGGCCGCTGGAAGATCAGTGTCAACGGCCAAGGAAACCATGCCGGCACCACACTGATGGCAGACCGCTCCGACCCGATGGTGGCTGCCGCCAAAATCGTGATCGCTGTTCGCGACACTGCAGCCAAGCAGCCGGACGCACGGGCAACAGTCGGCCGATTGACCCCCGTTCCCGGCGGAACAAACGTCATCGCCTCGCGCGTCGATCTATGGCTTGACGCCCGCCATCCCGACGACGCCGTGACCGCCCACCTCATCGAAGCGATCTACCGTTCGGCGCAGGAAGTTGCCGCCGCCGAAGGGTGCACCACCACCCTCACGGAAGAGTCCTATAGCGATACCGTGCATTTTGATCCCGGGCTGAGCCGACGCATCAGCGGACTCCTGCCCGGCGCTCATGTACTCGCAACCGGGGCAGGGCACGATGCCGGAGTGCTGGCCGGATATGTTCCCTCAGCAATGGTCTTTGTCCGCAACCCCAGTGGAATCTCGCACTCGCCGGAAGAATACGTGGCTGACGAGGATGCGTCTGCGGGCGCGGTTGCCCTGGCCGATGTGTTGGAGGGACTGCTGTGAGCACGTTCTGGTGCGAGACGGCCATCGTCGCGGCGGATGGCAACCCGGCGGACAGGCAGGCGGACAGCCAGGCGGACGGCCTGCCGGCGTCGGTAGTTGCCTCGGGGGTGCGCGTAGAGACCCACAACGGCCGCATCTCCAGCATCACCGCAGGGACCCAGCCCCAACCCGGCGACACGACACTGGCAGGCGTCGTCTTCCCTGCTGCTGCCAACGCCCACTCGCACGCTTTCCACCGCGTCCTGCGCGGACGTACCCATGACGGACGCGGAGACTTCTGGGTGTGGCGGGAACAGATGTACAGGAGCGCGTCCGAGCTGACTCCGGAAAAGTACCAGAGGCTTGCCACCGCTGTCTTCGCTGAAATGGTGGTCACTGGCTTCAGCAGCGTGGCTGAATTCCACTACGTCCATCATGAACTCGACGGCACACCCTACGCAGAGCCCCACGCCATGGAGTTGGCCCTCGCCCGGGCAGCAATGTCAGCAGGGATCCGCCTCACCCTTTTGGACACTTTGTACCTGGCCGGGGGAATCGGGACGCCGCTCAGTCAAGAGCAGATGAGGTTCGGGGACGCAGACGTACAAGCCTGGCTGGACCGGCTCGCTTCCCTGCGATCGACCATTGCCGCGCATTTTCCACCTGAGATGGTGAGTGCCGGCGCTGCCCTGCACTCCGTCCGCGCGGTGCCGGAAAATACCCTGAAGGTTGTTGCCGAACAGCTGCCCCGGGATATCCCTCTTCACATCCACCTGAGCGAGCAACCGGCCGAGAACCAAGCCTGCATGGAAGCCTATGGCACCACTCCGGCGGGGCTCCTGGAACGCTACGGGCTGCTGTCCACGAGGCTTTCCGCTGTCCATTCAACGCACCTGACCCAGGACGACATCGCCCTGCTGGGAAGCGCCGGAACCACTGTGGTGATGTGCCCCAGCACTGAAGCCGACCTCGCGGATGGTATCGGTCCAGCGCGGCAGCTTTCCGACGCCGGAGCCACCATTGCCCTCGGCACCGACCAGCACGCGGTGATCGATCCTTGGATTGAAATGCGCACCCTGGAACACGGCGAACGCCTTCGCAGCGGCCAGCGCGGCAGGTTCACACCGGAGGAACTCCTCCGGGCAGCAACGGACGGAGCGGTCCGTTCCATGGCCACCCCGGTGGCGCCGTCTGCTCTCAAGGTTGGCGCCGTCTGCGACCTCATGGTCCTGGACCCCGCTTCCACCCGGACTGCGGGATCCCGGCCCCAGCAGTTGGCGTTCAGCGCTACGGCGAGCGACGTCACCCATGTTGTGGTCGGCGGAGAGCTGATCGCCTCGCACGGCGTTCACACACATCTCGGCAAACCGGGCAACCTGCTGACTGAGGCGCTCAAGGAGCTCTCCTAGCGTCGCGCCTTCTTCCCGGAAGCTGACGACGGCGGCACTGGACTTACGCGCCCATGCTCCGTGCCGCCGTCGTGAGTTGCGTTCAATAGGTTGGCGCAAAACCCCAGATCAAGCACACTCGTTGCCTTAAGGCCACCTTCCAGGTGACTCGCAGGCCATGAAATGGATTCATGCATTAACAACGTGAATGCATGTCACCTGAATCACCGTGACTGGAACTTGCTTGATGCGCCGTGCCACACTGTGTAGCGCGAGTGCACCGGCGTCCCCGTCGGAACAGCCGACGACGTCCCGCACCGCGCTTCCCACACCACCATTCCCAAGGGAGACCCATGTCCAGTCCCAGCACCGAAGGCGCGCCCCCAGTTTCCCGAAAGGTGATCGGCCTGGCCGTCGCCGGAGCGGTGGGCGGCTTCCTCTTCGGCTTTGATTCCTCCGTGGTCAACGGCGCCGTTGATGCCATGAAGGACGAGTTCATGCTGAGCGAGGCAGTGACCGGTTTCGCGGTTGCCATCGCCCTGCTGGGCTGCGCAGCAGGCGCGTACCTGGCAGGGAAAGTAGCGGACCGCTACGGACGCATTCCCGCCATGAAGCTCGGCGCGCTCCTGTTCCTGGTGAGCGCCGTTGGCACTGGCCTTGCCTTTGGCGTGTGGGACCTGATCTTCTGGCGCTTGGTGGGCGGGCTGGGCATCGGGCTGGCTTCGGTGATCGCGCCGGCCTACATCTCCGAGATTTCCCCCAGGCACGTGCGCGGACGACTGGCTTCCCTCCAGCAACTCGCCATCACCACCGGCATCTTCGCGGCACTGCTTTCCGACGCTGTCCTGGCCAACTCGGCCGGCGGTGCCGGAAGTACGCTCTGGCTGGGCATCGAGGCATGGCGTTGGATGTTCATAGCCTGCGCCGTGCCGGCCGCCGTGTACGGCTGGATTGCCTTTCGCTTGCCTGAGTCCCCGCACTTCCTGGTTCTCAAAGGCAAAGAAGACCAGGCCCGCACCATCTTTGACAAGCTCATTCCCGGCGAGGACGTCGAGCGGCACATCCGCGAAATCCGCGAGTCCATCCAGCAGGACCAACTCTCCAGCAAGAAGGGTTCGCTGAGGGGCAATAGGTTTGGCCTTCTGCCCGTGGTGTGGATCGGCATCATCCTGTCCGTCCTGCAGCAGTTCGTGGGCATCAACGTGATCTTCTACTACTCCACCACTCTGTGGAAGGCTGTTGGTTTCCAGGAGAAGGACTCCCTGACCATTTCCGTCGCCACGTCCGTCACCAACATCCTGGTGACTCTCGTGGCCATCGCCCTGGTGGACCGCATCGGCCGCCGTCCCATCCTGCTGACCGGTTCCATCGGCATGGCAGCATCCCTCGGCGTCATGGCACTTGCGTTCGCCTCTGCCACTGGGACGGGTTCGGAGATTTCCCTGCCGGGAGCATGGGGTCCCGTGGCCCTTGTTGCGGCCAATGTGTTCGTGATCAGCTTCGGCGCCTCCTGGGGTCCGCTCGTCTGGGTGCTGCTGGGCGAGATCTTCCCGTCCCGAATCCGCGCCCGCGCGCTCGGCCTGGCAGCCGCCGCGCAGTGGGTGGCCAACTTTGCCATCACGCTCAGCTTCCCCGTCATGGCGGCAGGTTCGCTTCCGCTGACGTACGCCATGTACGCGGCGTTCGCTGCGGCGTCGTTCTTCTTCGTGATGTTCAAGGTTCCCGAGACCAACGGGATGTCACTCGAGCAGGCCGAGACACTGTTCGTCCCCAAGGGAGCGGCCGTGGCGCCTCTGCCGGTAGCCTCCGACGAACCCAAGTAGCGCACAACGAGCCCCGCGGATTACCGCGGGGCTCGTTTGTTCTTTGTCCCGGATTTAGACCAGGTGCGGCTCGTGCGACGTCAGGTAGCTGCGGCCGCCGAAGGCGACAAGGATGGCGATCACCATGGCCACTGCACCGGCGAAGAACGGCACCTGCGGGCCGAAGTGCTCGCCGAGCTGAGCGGCAGCGAACGGGGCCAGTGCTCCACCCATCCAGCGCACAAAGTTGTAGCCGGCGGACGCGATGGGACGCGGCGAATCGGAGACACCCATGGCAAGTTCGGTGTAAATCGTGTTGTTGATACCCAACAAAGCGCCCGCCACGATCACAAGTACGACGACGGCGGTCACCGAGTGCCCCGCGGCCAGTCCCAGCCCGATCAGGTCGAGCATGAGTACGGCCAGCGTGCCGGTGAGAACCTTGACCGCACCGAAGCGCTTCTGCAGCACAGGAGCAACGAAAACCGAGAATACCGCCACCGCGACGCCCCAGCCGAAGAACACTCCCCCGATGCCATACGCGTCCATGCCCAGGATGAAGGGCGTGAAGGCCAAGATGGTGAAGAAGCCGTAGTTGTAGAAGAGGGCACTGGCCGCGGTAGTGCGGAGGCCCTTGTGGCCGAGGGCGAGAAGGGGATCCCTGAGACGGGACTTCGTCTCAGGGGCGGGTGTCTTGGGGAGCAACGCCAGCAACGCGATGAACGCTGCGGCCATGAGGGCCGCGGTTCCGAAGAACGGTGCCCGCCACTGCCAGCCTCCCAGCAGGGCGCCGAGCAGCGGGCCGAGCGAAATACCCAAGCCGAGGGCTGCCTCATAGAGAATGATGGCCGTGCCCGTTCCGCCACTGGCCACACCCACGATGACAGCCAGCGCGGTGGCGACGAACAGTGCGTTGCCGAGGCCCCAACCGGCCCTGAAGCCCACCAACTGCTCAACGCTGCCGGAGAGGCCGGACAACGAAGCGAACACCACGATGATCGCCAAACCGATGAGCAGCGTCTTCTTTCCACCGATGCGTGAGGATACGAAACCACTGATCAGCATCGCAACTGCAGTCACGAGGAAATAGCTGGTGAACAGCAGGGAGACTTCGCTGGTGGAAGCCTCAAGATTCTTGGCGATCGCGGGCAGGATTGGATCCACCAACCCGATGCCCATGAACGCAAAGACCGCTGCGAGGGCCGTCGCCCACACCGCCTTGGGCTGTTTAAGAAGGGAAGTCTTCTCGGCTTCCAGGGCGGTTTCGATAGATGTTTCGGCGCTTGCTGAAGCGTCAGCCAGCTGGCGTGACATTCAATGGCTCCTTGTCGGGTGCGGGGTTTAATTCTGGAATGAGCTGTTGAGCTTGCTGATGACCGGCAACGCGGCGGCCAAGTGCTCGATCTCCTGCTCAGTGAGGTCCTGCAGCAGTTCCGCCACCATTGCGTTGCGCCGGTGGTTTGCGGATTCGACGGCGGCGGTCCCGGCTTCGGTGATGACCACCTGGACTGCACGCGAATCATCGGGATCGGGCTCGCGGCTGACCAGGCCGGCGCGATCGAGCTTGATGATCTGCTCGGTGGCGCTGGGGACTTTGATACCCAGGTTCCTCGCGATGTCGCCCACGCGGAGGCCGCCATCGGAAATCATGGAGAGCAGGCTCAGTTGCGCGGCAGTGAGTTCGCCCTCGGGATCCAGTCGGCGGAACATATAGACACCCAAGCGAAGCGATTCACGAAATTCCTGCGCGAGGGTCAGTAGCCGGGGATCAAAAGCGTTCATATTTAGGCAGCCTAATAGTTAGGCACCCTAATAGTCAAGAAACGGGCCGCGGCTCCGACTAAACGGGGTCGGTTACGTTCGAGTCCCGGCCCTGCCGCTTCCGATGCTGCCGCTCCCGACGCTTCGGCGGGTGGCTTCGCGACTCTGGGCTGGCGGGTGCCGATGTTGCTGTCGGTGTTGACGGTGATATCGGCATCGACGTTGCCGGGGCAGCCATGGCTCTTTCGGGTAGTAAAGTGGCCGAGCGAATATGCCCTGGCAGTGATGGCGCTTTGGACTGGTACGTGTTCCCTGTGGGGGTGTTGATTTCCAGGGTGTGGACGTCCGCGGGCGTGGTTTTGGCGGTCCAGCCGGGGTTTTCCTTGGTGTGGTTGCAGGCTTCACAGAGTCCGGCGCCGTTGTCCGCCGTAGTGGTGCCGCCGGAGTGCCAGGGCACGATGTGGTCGATGTGCCGGATGGGCGCGTCGCAGTAAGGCGTGCGGCAGGTATCGTCGCGGATTTCAATGAATCGCCTGAGCCGTGGCGGGAAGAAGCGGGCTTTGGAGTCCATCGTCAGGAGCTCGCCGGTCGCGGGTGCAGCGTAGAGCCGGCGGAGCCACACGGTGAACTCATCCCCTGTGCCAACAAGAGTTCTGGCCCATTCCGATGGGACGGTTCCGTAGCCCTTGAGCCGGGCCGGTTCGCTGTCGCCTTGGAGAAGGGTTCGGTCGGTCATCACGAGTTGGAGCTCCACACCGCTGATCCCGCCGCGCTTGCCGGTGAGTCGTTCGACGAGGGTGTCGGCCATGACCTGGCCCCGGGTCCGCGAAGCCCCCACCGAACGGGCCGATTCCGCCTTTCGGGTCAGCGCGGCGTAGGCGGCCACCCCCTGGGCGGCGGGCAGCAATGCTGTCAGGTAGGTCATGGCATCCGGTGCCGGGCGCAGGCTCACCGTCCGCTCGCCCGCGGCGTGGCTGGCACGCTGGGCGACCGAGCGCGGATCCCGGCGATACGCTGCGGCCTTCGCGGCGGCGACGATGGCCCGGTCACCCTTCCCCTCGAACGTCCCGGCATCGGCGGCGAGTTCCTCGTCCACGGCGGACCGGTCCTCGACAGACAGGCCGGCAGTCTCTTTCACCAGCAGGGTGGCACGCCACTCATTGAGCTGGCCCGACTCCAGGGCGGCCATGGTGCGGGGCATCTCGGTGACCAACGCCTTCGCCAACCGCAGAAGCCGGGATCCACGGTTCGGGGACTCCCGCCGGGCCAACGCCACCTGCGCCCCGACACCCTGGCCCCGCTCAGAAACGAGCACACCGACAGCCTCCTGCTCGCCGCGCTGCGCCAGATCAAAAGCCACCGCAGCACGCGCCTGCAAGCCAGCAATAGCGGACTTCAAATCTTCCAACCCACGAATCTGATCGATCAGCTCGCCGCTCCCGGCACCAAGACGGACGGCGCCCAGGAGTGCGAGGAGATCAGAAACCCGGAGTGCGGAGACATCGGACCGCAGCCCTGAGGCACGAACCCGCGCTGCGCCTGGCGGTGACTGCGTTGCTCGAATCTGCTCCATGACTCAACCCTTCCACCAGGCGCGCAGCGCCATCAGACCCCAACTCCTGTATGTGGAAACCAGGCCTTATGTGGAAAACCAGCTCCAAATGAAAAGAGAGAGAAACGCTCGAGCCCTTGCGCCATTGGCATAGCGCCGAGATCCCGCCCCTCGCCAACTCGAGGGCCGAACGCCCACCTGCGGGCTCCGGCACAAAAGGCACGTCCTAAAGCTTTAGTTTCATCCCCTCATGGCTCGCTACGAACCCCAGCCGCTCATAGAAACGGTGCGCCGCAGTGCGGGATTTGTCGGTGGTCAGCTGCACCAAGGAACAGCCGCGTTCCCGGGCCTGCCCTACAGCCCACTCGATCATCAGCGCCCCGACGCCCTGGCCGCGCAGAACCTCAGATACCCGAACCGCCTCGATCTGTGCACGCCACGACCCCTTGCGGGACAAGCCCGGAAGGTAGCTGAGCTGGAAGGTTGCCACCACATCGCCGTCGAGTTCGCCCACCACCAGAAGGTGCGCCGGGTCGGCGTCGATCGCGTCAAAGGCGTGCTGGTACGGGGCTAAGTCGTCGGCACTTTCGCGGGTGGCACCCAGCTGATCATCCGCGAGCAAAGCGAGGATCCGCGGCAGGTCGTCCTTGCGGGCACGCCGGAGGGTGAAGGTTCCAGATTCGACGGCGGCAGTCATCAAGGCGGGCATGGCAGCGGAGTCAGTGGTCACCACCCCAGCATGTCATTTTCAATGGAACTAAGTATTGCTAAGTACCGGTACTTAGTTCTACTATGTAGTGGTAGCTAGTAATACCGAGTAGTGAAGGAGGTGTCCGATGGGCAAGCAGATGACGGAGATGCTCAAGGGCACATTGGAGGGCATCGTCTTGGCCCTCCTGACCGGAAAAGCGGCGTATGGATACGAGATCACAACGCTGCTCCGGGAGCAGGGCTTCACCGAGATCGCTGAGGGCACCGTGTACGCGCTGTTGGTCAGGATCGAACAAAAGGGACTCGTGGACGTCGAAAAGAAGCCGTCCGAAAAAGGGCCACCCCGCAAGGTGTACACGCTCAATCCGCAGGGCGAAAAAGAACTGAACGAATTTTGGAACACATGGAGCTTCTTGTCCGAACGGCTTGAACAGCTCCGCAAGGAAGGAAAATAACATGGCAGCAAAATGGATCGAGCTGGTCACCGGATCGCTCGAGCAGAAGAAGCAGTACAAGCAGGCCAAAGCACGGCTGGATGCCCTGCCCGAGCCCTACCTCACCGTAGCGACCGCCTTCAACCGGTACCTGATGTACTACGGCGGCGTCACCGAGGGCGACACCATGGTCCAGATGTTCACGGACTTCGCGGATCTGTGGGAACGCGCCGCCATCGACGGCACACCAGTCAGCGAGATCGTGGGCGAAGATCCCGTGGAATTCGCTGAAGCGTTCGCCCAAGCCTACGGCGGAAAGCGCTGGATTGATAAGGAACGCGATCGCCTGATCAAGGCGATCGACAAAGCCAAGGAGGCGGAATCATGACCACCACAGCGATCCGAGTACAGGGCATCGAGAAGTCCTACAAGGACCTGCATGTTCTCCGCGGCGTTGACTTCGAAGTGGCGTCGGGCAGCATTTTCGCCCTCCTCGGGTCCAACGGCGCGGGCAAGACCACCATCGTGAAGATCCTGTCCACGCTGCTCACAGCGGATGGCGGCTCGGCCGCCGTCGAGGGTTTCGACCTGGCGACAGAACCGCTTCAGGTGCGTGAATCCATCAGCCTCACCGGACAGTTCGCCGCGGTGGACGAGATCCTCTCCGGCAAGGAGAACCTGGTGCTGGTGGCGAAACTGCGGCACCTGAAAAACTCCGGTCAGATAGCGGATGAGTTGCTGGCCCAGTTCAGCCTTACGGATGCCGGTTCCCGGAAAGTGGCGACGTACTCCGGCGGCATGCGTCGCCGGCTGGACATCGCCATGAGCCTGATCGGCAACCCGAGGGTGATCTTCCTGGACGAGCCCACCACAGGCCTCGACCCCGAGGCTCGCCTGGAGGTGTGGCAGATCGTCAAGAAGCTCGCCAACCAAGGGACCACCGTCCTGCTCACCACCCAGTACCTCGACGAAGCCGAACAACTCGCGGACAGAATCGCCATTCTTCACGAGGGGCGCATCATTGCCAACGGCACCCTGGCGGAGCTGAAGCAACTGCTTCCGCCGGCCAAGATCGAATACGTCGAGAAGCAACCGAGCCTGGAGGACATCTTCCTGGCCCTGGTTGGCACCGGCAACAACGAGTCAGTAAAGGACAGGTCATGAGCACCCACTTCTTCGCAGACACTTCCGTCCTGCTGGGCCGCTCCATGCGGCACATTTTCCGCAGCGTGGACACCATCATCACCACGGCGATCACCCCCATCGCCATCATGATGCTCTTCGTATTCGTCCTCGGCGGGGCAATCGAGACGGGCACTGACAACTACGTCAACTACCTGCTGCCGGGCATCATGCTGATCGCCATCGCATCAGGCATTGCCTATACCGCCTTCAGGCTGTTCATGGACCTGAAAAGCGGCATCTTCGAACGGTTCCACTCCATGCCCATCGCCCGGTCGTCAGTGCTGTGGGCCCATGTGTTGACGTCGGTGGTGGCCAACCTTCTCTCGGTGGTGATCATCGTGCTGGTGGGCCTGCTGATGGGCTTCCGCACCTCGGCAGGATTCCTGGAATGGCTGGCAGTTGCCGGAATCCTGACCCTGTTCACCTTGGCACTGACCTGGGTTGCCGTCATCGCCGGACTGAGCGCAAGCACCATCGAAGGCGCCAGCGCCTTCTCCTACCCGCTGATTTTCCTGCCCTTCATCAGCTCCGCCTTCGTCCCCACTGAAACCATGCCCGCTCCGGTCCGGTGGTTTGCCGAAAACCAGCCGGTAACGTCCATCGTAAACAGCATCCAGGACTTATTTGCCCAACGTCCTGTTGGCGGTGACATCTGGGTGGCCCTCGCCTGGTGCCTTGGGATCCTCGTGGTTGCCTACGTGTTTGCCACCGCAGCGTACCGCCGCAAGATTGCATAGCCCGAACCAGCCAAAACACAGGCCAAAGCTCCCCCTAACCCGGGCGGAGCTTTCGCCATTCAGACCGATTCGCCATTGGTCAGACATTAGCTATAGCTTTATCGAACAGATTTGTAACGGCCGTCACTATTGTGTCGGTTCTTCCGAAGGGTTCTTGAACTAATGTCCGACCAGACAACACAGGGGCAGCTCCGCGCCTCCAGCAGGGACAGCGAGCCCCACCTGGCACGCTCGCTCAGCAACCGCCACATCCAGCTCCTGGCCATCGGCGGCGCCATCGGAACCGGCCTCTTCATGGGTTCCGGCAAGACCATCTCGGTTGCCGGCCCCTCCGTGATCTTCGTGTACATGATCATCGGCTTCATGCTCTTCTTCGTGATGCGCGCCATGGGCCAACTCCTGCTGTCCAACCTGAACTACAAGTCCTTCAGCGACTTCGCGGGCGACCTCCTGGGCCCATGGGCCGGATTCTTCACCGGCTGGACGTACTGGTTCTGCTGGGTAGTCACCGGCGTCGCGGACGTCATCGCCATCGCGGGCTACGCCAACGAACTGTGGCCGGGAATCCAGCTATGGATCCCGGGCCTGGCCACCATCATCATCCTGCTGCTCCTGAACCTCCCCACCGTCAAAGCCTTCGGCGAAACCGAATTCTGGTTCGCACTCATCAAGATCATCGCCATCGTGGCCCTGATCGTGGTCGGCCTGGTGATGATCTTCACCGGCTTCCAGTCCAACGCAGGCACCGCGAGCTTCACCAACCTGTGGAACCACGGCGGATTCTTCCCCAAAGAATTCATGGGCTTCGTGGCCGGCTTCCAGATCGCCGTTTTCGCGTTCGTGGGCATTGAACTGGTGGGCACCGCAGCTGCTGAAACCAAGAACCCGGAGCACAACCTGCCCCGCGCCATCAACGCCATTCCCCTGCGCGTGATGCTCTTCTACGTAGGCGCCCTCATCATCCTCATGTCGGTCACCCCGTGGACCGAATTCAAGGCAGGCCAAAGCCCGTTCATCGCGATGTTCTCGCTGGCGGGCCTCGGCATGGCAGCGACTGTGGTGAACCTGGTAGTCCTCACATCGGCAATGTCCTCGGCCAACTCGGGCATCTACTCGACGTCGCGCATGGTCTACGGCCTGGCCAACGACGGCGACGCACCCAAGCTCTTCGGCCGGCTCTCCAGCCGCAAAGTACCTCAGAACGCACTGTTCCTCTCCTGCGTCCTGTTGCTGGCCGGCGTCGCGCTTCTCTATGCAGGCAAGGACGTTGGCGTGGCGTTCGACATGGTGACCACCGTGTCCGCCGTCTGCTTCATGTTCGTCTGGTCCATCATCCTGGCCAGCTACCTCGTGTACCGGAAACGCCGCCCGGAGCTGCACGCGGCCTCGCCGTTCAAGATGCCCGGCGGCATCCCGATGGTGTGGGTGGTCTTCGCGTTCTTCGCGTTCCTGGTCTGGGCACTGACCACTCAACCGGACACGCTGACGGCGCTGCTTGTGACCCCAATCTGGTTCGCGATCCTCGGCGTCGCCTACGCAGTGGTCCGCAAGACGCCCCTCCACCAGGCCCGCGTGGCCGTTGGCATACCTATGCCCGACGCCTAACCCGCGCCTGCGCCAAAACCCAAAAAAAACCAGCGCCCCCCTGCGGCACCCACCGTGGGTGCCGACGTCGGGCTCCTATTTCTCAGAAACCGTCCGCGCCGGTTCCGTATCTGGCCTGGTCAGGCCATCTTGCGTCGTCGGCTGGCAACGAGTGCCAGGCATCCTACGATCAAGAGCAGCACCGCGCCGATGACCGAGGCAACAACTCCTGTTGCGCCCGTATCCGGCAGTTGCTCGCTCGCTACCGGAGGTGAAACCACCACGGGTTCGACCTTGACCTCACTGGAATCACTCCCTGAAGGAGATTTCCCGCCGGGACCCATGGCGGTCACAGTCACAACGTTGAGGTACGACTCAGTGACGTTGCTCTGGGGAATGACGCGGCTGACTGTCTCGCCTGGGGCAAGAGTAGCAACCTGCTCAATGGCACCAAGGGCGGGATCATTGAAACGGACGTCAGTGAGCTGCGTGTTGCCGGTGTTCGTTACGCTGAACTGCCAGTAGACCGTTTCACCGGACCGGATGGTGACATCTTCACTCCACGGCCCATCTTGGCTGGTGGAGATGAGCTTGCCCACCTTTAGTCCGGGGATGGCACCGAAGTAGTACGAATCATCAGCAGCGTTCAGCTCAGGCCCGCCATTGGGGTCCACGGCAGAGGCCGTCACAGTGTTCTTGTACTGCCCCTCAACAGCCTTCCCGTGAGCCGTCAACTCAACGGAAGCACCCGGCGCCAACGAAGGAACGGTTTCACGGAACACCGCGTTACCCGCGCTGTCCCTATCGACAACCAGAACATCCCTCAACGCAAGGTTGCCGGTGTTCGTCACCGTGTATGCCCACTCCACATCACTGCCCGGAGTCACCTGCGGACCCGGAGCCGCATCAACATGCTCACCATTGGTCGTCTTCACAACAGACAACCCAGCTTCACCGGTGAGGTACCAGGACTCAGCGGACACGGCTTCAGGCTGTTGGGCCAGGGGAGTTCCTGCTGCGTCAATAGCGGTAGCAGTTGCCGTTGCAGTGTTGTGGTACTGACCTTCAACAGCAGTGCCGGTGGCAGTGAAGATCCGCGTGTCCCCGGGATCCAGCGTGCCCGCGTCAGGTGAGGTGGGTGACAAGGTTCCCTTGCTTCCATCTCCTGCCGTGAACTCGTCGGAGATTGCCACATTTGCAAGGGGAACGTCGCCTGTATTGGTCACTTCAAAGGTCCATGCCACATCAGAACCCTGCGTGACGATGGCACCTGGAGCCGACGTATAGGCAGTTCCGTTGGTCTTCTTCACTATTCCCAAGGCAGGAGAACCAACAACGTTCACAGCCGCCTCGTTAGTAGCGAACTGCACTGCTTGGCCGTTGTACGTCCCCGAAGCCGAGAGTACGTTGGTTGACTTCTCACCAAAGCGCGCATCACCCGCAACGCTGGTGGGAACCACCAACGTAAAGTCTTCCCCGGAGGGGATAGCATCCACAATCAAGCGGAATGCAGTGGCATTGGCCGGATTGGAACTCCAGCTACCCGAGGTGGCGTCTGTTGCATCGGTCGAGTATTCAACGGACGTCCCTGCCGGTGCACCGGTAACGGCGCCTGACAGGACAACGTCGAATTCATCGCCCGTAGCCACCGCCGGCAATCGGTCAAAGAAGGTGGTTTTGGTCACCGCGTTGGGCAGAACGTTGTTGACGTAGACCTGCCAGAACGCGGCTTTATCAACCGCGGATGTCAAGGACCATGGACCATCTTCCTTTGAGCTGGACAGCTTATCGAGCAGCAATCCACCGGCCGTATTGATCGATATCTGGGCAACGTCCTTGGCGATGGTTGCCCGTGCAGCGTCAAAGTTGTAGACGTCATCGCTGAAGAAGGCATCATAGCCGCTCATTGCCACCGTTTGCGTGGCTGTCCCGCCATCTGCAACGCCAACAAACCTAGGGTCTCCCGTGTAGGCAAAGGACTCAACCTGAACGGAGGAGGTGGCGGGGTCATAGGCCTTGGCAAGAACCGTGACAGGAATGTCGTACTGCCATCCTGTGTTTTCGACACGGCGGTCGGAGGCTTCCTTGGGGTCCCGCATAGGGCTGATCTGATCGAATGTAAACGTAATAGCCTGACGTTCGCATCCGTCTGTATCTGTGACCCGCCGATCAGAGTCCACCGTCACGCCCTTGCCGATAGCAGGGATAGCCTCCACTCCAACGGCAAGGTCCGTGATGGGCGTTATGACTTTTGTTGAGTCATGCTGGAGGCCACAAGGAAGCACCACCGTCATTTCGGCGTCCTTGTAGGTTTCCGATGGGTTCTGATTCACAATGCCGGCTCTTATGGTCCCGGCGTCACCCACGCTCAGGACCGAAGGAGCAGAAGCATTCGTAGTCAAGTACACGGAATCCACAGGTACGAATGCGTCCGTCGCCTCGCCCGTCAGGTTGCCTGCCTTGAGCGTCGCCGTATTCGTCACGGTTCCAGGCGCCGTAGCAGCAGGCGCGGAGGCGTCGATAACGCCAGCGGTGATGTCCCGGAAGACCGGCACACTACCAACGGTGGCGCGCACCTCCGATCCCACCGACACTCCCTCGGAGCCGGGTGCGACGGAGATACGCCAACCCGTCAGAACTGCGCCAACCGGCAAGTTGAGCACATTGTTCCCATTGAACGCCTCCCAGCCAACTGAACCGGTATTCTGCACGGTCAGGGACAAGGATGTGCCGGTGGTCGGATCGGCAGGAACGAATGTCTGCCATGTATCTGAGAAGTCGGTCTGGTACTCAAAGGCGTAAGGAAGATCGTCTGTAGACAACACCGGGCTGAAGTTGGCACTGAGACTTGTGACATCGTTGTGGTGAAACCACTCCTCCGAGGGGCTACCGGCTGTACCGCTGTCGGTGACAACGAGGTCGTCGGCCCGTGGGCTGTTCCGGGGCCCGAGGTAGGAGGCATTGACGTAGGTGCTTCGGGCGATCATGCCGGGGGAGGTCTGGCCGCCTGAAGATTTCTCAATGGCCATTGTCACGCCACCGGCAGGACTAAAAGCAGGGCCCTGTGCAGCGGCGGGTGCACCCGCTCTCACCACATGGTTGGCGTCTGTCGTCTCCAACGTCACAGTGTTGACTGGCGGCCGCTGGCCATCCTCCCATCCGGCAACGTGATCCGGGTACCGTACAGTGAGCCAGATGGCGTTTGCCGTTCGGTCCAGGCAGTATCCGGTGTGGTCGTACCGTTCGTCATTGGTCCAGGTGGCCGCTGGCCATGCACTCGTATCCCATGTACCCAAGCCAGTTGACGCAGAGGCGAACTCGGTTCCGGCGGGGAAGACGTCAGAGAGTTTCTGCGCGTAGGCGGAGAAACTCACATAGCTTTCCTCCGAGCACACGTTGAACCGATACGTCACCTCGCGATGGGTGGAGCCAGTGATCGTGGTGGCCGTCTTTTGTGCCCGGTAATCATGGGGACCGGTGACTGTTGTGGTGACCTGCCCGGATGTGACTTGGCCGGCAGGTCCACCGGTACCGGTCATCACCGTGCGCAACGGAAAGCCCTCGTATTTGCGCTCGTTGTCCACCTGCGACACCGTGTACACAACGCTGACAAGTTCCTTGGTAGTGTCCTTGAGCGTCATGGTCAGAGCCCGTGACGTGGGGTCATAGCTGTGGCTGAGCACCGGTGAAGAGTCACCTGCGGGGAGTCCGGCGAAGGTGGTACCTTCCGGAAGCGTTGTGGTCATAGCTACGCCTGTTGCCGGATGTGACGAATCAACGCCGTTAAAATCAACAGTGGCGGTGTAGTTGTAATTCTCGGTCAGCGGGACCGTTTGGGGGGCAGAGAGCGAAATCGTGAAATCCCCGGGGGCAGCCGTAGCCGGGGAAACGCCCAGCATGAGTGTCCCTGCCGCGACGATGGTGGCCAACATTGCCGCGGGCAACCGCAAGGCACGGTCTTTCCGGGCCTTTCGCGGAGAATCCCTACTCGAATCGGGGCCCCGTTCCCCACGGCCGGATAGGCCCCATGACTGTAATGCAAACATTTGAAGCTCCTAGGTTCTGGCCCGGGTCGCTCCGCCCGACATTCACAAAGACGACGCGATTCAGGGTTGTTGAGGCAGAGCCATTTCGCTCTCCTTCCAGTAAGTAGTGAGCGCAATCCGGAGAACGTGATGTTTGGGTCGACATGCCTGGACCCACTGTGGACAACTGACCAAGGACAAAGCGGGCCTGTCAGGCGAAGTAGACGCCGATGCGGTTGCTGTCGATTTCCTCGGTGCGGATGTCGATGTCATAGACGTCGTGCAGCATTCCGGTGCGCATGATGTCCCGGGGTGTGGCCTTGATGAATGAGCCTGCCGCCCTTCATCACGGCCAGGATGGTGTCCGAGTAGCAGGACGCGAAATTGATGTCGTGGACCACCAGGACGATGGTCTTCCCGAGCTCGTCGGCCAAACGCCGCAGCAGCCGCACCCTCTCTCAGGTCCCGACACAACCAGCCGAAATGCGCGACGCCGGCACCCAAGCCAGGTGCCGACGTCGCGGTTTGTTCGATTCAGTTATCGCCCGAAGTGAGAGAGGGTCGCCCAAAAAACCGACGGGAGGTGAGAGAGGATCGCCCAAAAACCGACGGGAGGTGAGAGAGGGTCTACGACTCGGCTTGCCGGTCCTCCACGAGCTTCTGCAGCGCCGGGAACAGCGGGTGCGTCGGCGTCAGTTCCGTGATGCGTTCGACGGCGGCAGCCGCGCCGAGCTCGGACAGCATGTTCGCCAGCTCCACGGCTTCGTCGTCGGCACCGTCGTCGAAACGAAGGGCTGCGGACATAGCCTCAAGCAACGCCACCGGGGTGACGCCACGCTCGGCGAGCTCAGCGGCAGGACCGACGAAGCGCTCGTGCCGGCCGAGCTTCCGCAGGGGCGCACGGCCCACGCGGTTCACAGTGTCCGGAAGGTACGGGTTGCTGAAGCGGGACAGGATCTTCTGCACGTACGCCTCCTGCTCCGCCTCCACAAACCCGTGCTTGGCCACGAGCAGTTCCTTGGTCTCCTGCAGTACGGCCCGGACCTTCGCGGCCACGGCGGGATCGGCCATTGCGTCGGAGATCTTCTCGAGACCCGCCGCGTAGCCGAAGTACGCGGCCGAAGCGTGCCCGGTGTTCACCGTGAACAGTTTGCGCTCGATGTACGGCCCGAGTTCGTCCACGAAGGTAGCTCCGGGGATGGTGGGCACATTCTCACCGAATGGCGTGCGGTCAATGACCCACTCGTAGAACGTCTCCACCGTGACGTCCAGTCCTTGGCCCGGCGCCTGGTTGGGGACAATCCGGTCCACGGCCGTGTTGGAGAAAACAGCCACGGCGTCGAGGTCGCCCGCCGAGTCGTCCCAGGCCGCCCGGACCTCTGCGTGCAGGAGGTCCGTGGCGTTGATGGCGTTCTCGCACGCCATCACCTGCAGGGGCGGCAACGACGGCGTCCGGGCAGCAAGCCCCCGGGCAATCACTGGTGCCACGAACTTCAGGATGTGCGGCCCCACAGCAGTAGTGACCACATCCGCCGTCGCGATTTCCTCCACGATGGCGGCCTCCTGCGTCCCTGAGTTCAGGGCGCGGAACCCGGTGACGGTTTTCACCGCGGGGTTCTCGCCGACCTCATGGACCTCGTAGGAAGAAGCGCCGGCGAGCTGGCTGATCAGCGCATCCGCAACGTCCGCGAACACCACCTCATAGCCGGCCTCGTGCAGCAGCAGCCCCACGAAGCCGCGCCCGATGTTCCCTGCCCCAAAATGGACTGCCTTCACTATGCATTGACCTTTCCAAACAGCTCCAGGACTTCCTCAACCGTGCCGGCCTCCTCCAACTGGGCCACCTGGGCCTTGTTGGTGAAGATCTTGGCGATGGAGGAAAGGATGTGGAGGTGTTCGTTGTTGATGCCGGCCACGCCGACCACGAACTTCACTTGCTTGCCGCCCCAGTCGATGCCCTCGGGGTAGCGGATGATGGACACTGCCGAGTGCAGAATGTGTTCCTTGGCATCGTTGGTGCCGTGCGGGATCGCCAGGAAGCTGCCCATGTAGGTGGACACGGATTCCTCGCGTTCGTGCATGGCGTGGACGTAGCTGACATCCACGGCGCCACGGTCCAGCAGCAGCTTTCCCGCTTCGTCGATCGCGCTGTCGCGATCCGTTGCCGTGCCGTTCAGGACCACGCTTTCGCGGAGCAGGACACCCTTGCCTTCGACGGCGGCACCCGGCTCAGCGGCATGGGCACCGTGGGCGGCGGCCGCTCCGGCTGTGGCAGCGGCGGCGGGCTGGACAGCGGCGGCGGGTTCCGTCGTCGTGCCTTCAGTGTTGCTGCTGCGCACCAACTCGACGATTTCGTCGTACCGCGGACTGTTCATGAAGTTGTCCACCGAGAAGTGCATGGCACTCGACGTCCGGGGCTGCGCACGCTCGGTGAGGTCCTCATGGGTGACCACGACGTCGTAGATGTCGTTGAGGTTGGCGATGGCCGAGTTGGTGACCTTGATGTCCGGGAAACCGGCGGCCTTGATCTTGTTGCGCAGTACCGAGGCGCCCATGGCACTGGAGCCCATGCCGGCGTCGCAAGCGAACACGATGTTCTGCACCGGGCGGGTGAGGACGGTTCCCTCGCCGCGTTCTCCTACCAATGCGGAGGAGACGGAGCTCTTCTTGCCCTTCATGGCTTCCATCCGGGACGTTGCTGCCGAGAGATCATCTTCGCCTGTGTTCTTGGAAGCGCGCAGGATGACCGAGGCAATAAGGAAGGAAACGGTGGTGGCCAGGATGACGGAGAGGATCACGCCGACGTAACTGTCACGCGCCGTCTGTGCCAGCACGGCGATGATGGAACCCGGGGCGGCCGGAGCAACCAGGCCGGAGTTGGTGACTACCAACGTAGCGACGCCCGTCATGCCACCACCGATGGCAGCAAGGATCAGGATGGGCTTCATCAGGACGTACGGGAAGTAGATCTCGTGGATGCCGCCAAGGAAGTGGATGATTGCCGCGCCGGGAGCCGAAGCCCTGGCTGCACCGCGGCCGAAGAACATGTAAGCCAGCAGGATACCCATACCGGGGCCGGGGTTGGCCTCCAGCAGGAACAGCATGGACTTGCCCTGCTCCAGCGATTGCTGGATGCCCAGGGGCGTCAGCACTCCGTGGTTGATGGCGTTATTGAGGAAGAGAACCTTGGCAGGTTCGATGAAAATGCTGGTCAGCGGCAGCAGTCCGTTGTCAACGAGGAACTGGACCGCCGAGCCTGCTCCCGCGGTGAATGCCTTGACCACCGGGGTGAGGGCGTAGAAGCCCAGCAGGGTCAATATCCCGCCCCAAATCCCCGCGGAGAAGTTATTGACCAGCATCTCGAAGCCCGGCCGGATCCTGCCGTCCCAGATGGAGTCGATCTTCTTCATGGTCCAGCCGCCCAGCGGGCCCATGATCATGGCACCAATGAACATCGGGATGCCGGTGCCCACGATCACGCCCATGGTTGCGATGGCGCCAACCACACCACCACGGACGTCATAGACCATCCTGCCGCCGGTGTAGGCAATCAGGAGGGGAAGCAGGTAGTTGACCATTGGGCCCACTAGGCCCACGTTGGGAACTCCTTCGGCGTTGGTGCCGAAGCCGCCAATAGCCGGTACGGGAATCCAGCCCTTTTCGATGAACAGGGCGGTGATGAGGCCCCAGGCGATGAAAGCGCCGATGTTGGGCATGATCATGCCGGACAGGAAGGTTCCGAACTTTTGGACGCCAACGCGCACGCTGGTGCGGGGCTTCGCAACTGTCTCTGTTGCCATGTGAATTCCTAACGTGTGTCCCGCGGCGGCGCGGGGTCAGTCGATATAGATCGAGAGAGAACAGCCTTAGGAGCTGCTGGAAATGCGGTGAAGCCACTCAAGGAAGAGCTTCAGTTCAGAGCTGGAAAGTTGGTCTGAATGCGAGGCCTGCAGTGCCGCATTCAGGGCGATTGCCGCAACAACTACGGAGGACTTACCGGAGTCATCCGCTGCGGCGCCACGGGCGGTTTCCGTGGAGACGGCAAAAATCATGGAATCCCGGGTCATCGTTGAGAGCTCGAGGTTCCGTTCTTCCACCGGTTCTGCGATCAGCATGAGCGTGACGCCCACATTGGCCGCCAGGATGCTTCGTGCCGCTTCGCGGGGCGGCACGTTGATCTGACCGGCGATGGCGGCTTTGTTCAGCATTTCTTCCAGAAGTGCTTCAGCGTCAGCCACGATTGCCGGGCGGCTTTCGGGCCTGATATTGCCGAACATCACCAGATAAAGATGGGGTTGGGTCAGCCCGAACTGGACGTGGTTATCCCACATCCGCCGGACATCTTCCAAGGGCTCCCCGGACGGTGCAAAATCCCGCTCCCCCGCCACGTACTCTTCAAAGCCGGCTGACACGACGGCGTCGAACAGTCCTTCTTTGTCTCCAAAGTGGTGGTAGAGCGTAGGCGCCGTGACCCCGGCAAGCTTGGTGATCTGGCGCGTTGAGACCGCTGACCCCTCCGAATTCGCCAGCAACTCGGCAGCTGCGCGGAGCAACCGAATTTTGGGCGGAAGCTGGTCATCGAAACTCATAACCGCTACCCTAACACCTATAGCGTTGCTATATGAAGTGGCTCACAGCAGAATTTTGTAGGCTACAGTTCACAGGCTCAAGGTGCCGACGCCGGCGGGTCTGAACCAACAAGCAGGAAACAGAGGATTCAGTGCAGAATTTCCAAGGAGTAGGGGTCAGCCCTGGCCGCATCATTGGTTCCGTCCGCCAGATGCCCAAGCCGGTGAGTGAACCGCCGTCGGGCGAGCGGTTGGCCGCGGATACCACCCCGGAAGACGCCGTCGCCGGTTTGAAAGCGTCAGCGCAGGCCGTCCACGACGAACTCAAGGCACGCGCGGACACCGCCTCCGGCGACGGCAAAGCTGTCCTGGAGGCCACCGCACTCATGGCCAAGGACACCATGCTCCTGAAATCGGCGGCCAAGCTCATCAACGCCGGATCCTCAGCGGAGCGGGCCATTTGGGAAGCCGGCGCCTCTGTCTCCGAAATGCTGCACAACCTTGGCGGCTACATGGCCGAACGCGCCACCGACGTCCTGGACGTGCGCGCCCGGATCGTGGCCGAACTCAGGGGCGTCCCCGCCCCGGGCATCCCCTCCTCCTCGACGCCTTTCATCCTGGTGGCCGAGGACCTGGCCCCGGCGGACACCGCAACGCTGGATCCCGCCGTCGTGCTCGCGCTGGTCACCTCCGGCGGCGGACCGCAGTCGCACACTGCCATCATCGCCCGTTCGCTTGGCTTGCCCGCAGTTGTTGCTGCGCACGGCGTTGACGCCGTGGCCGATGGTTCCGAAGTCTATGTCGACGGCGCGGCCGGTTTCGTGGCCGTTTCGCCCACCGATGAGCAGCGCGGCTTCGCCACCGCATGGGCGGAAACTTCCGCGACACTTGCCGCCTTCGACGGAAACGGCACGACGGCGGACGGCCACCTTGTCCCGCTCCTCGCCAACGTCGGCGGAGCCAAGGATGCCGTGGCCGCGGCAGGCCTCGGAGCCCAGGGTGTTGGCCTGTTCCGCACGGAATTCTGCTTCCTGGAACGGGACACCGAACCCTCCGTGGACGAACAGGCCGCCGCGTACAAGGCCGTGTTTGATGCCTTCCCCGGCAAGAAGGTAGTCCTCCGCACCTTGGACGCAGGCGCCGACAAGCCCCTCCCTTTCCTCACGGACGCCACCGAGCCAAACCCGGCACTGGGTGTCCGCGGCTACCGCACGGACTTCACCACTCCCGGCGTCTTGGAACGCCAGCTCGAGGCCATTGCCCGGGCAGACTCCGAATCCGAGGCCGACGTCTGGGTCATGGCACCCATGATCTCCACGGCCGCGGAAGCCGGCCGCTTCGCCTCGCTCTGCGCTGCGGCTGGAATCCAGACGCCGGGCGTGATGGTGGAAGTGCCTTCGGCTGCCCTGACCGCGGCTACCGTGCTGCGCGAAGTCGGCTTCGCCTCGCTGGGCACCAACGACCTCACCCAGTACGCCATGGCAGCCGACCGCCAGCTCGGCCCCCTCGCCGAGCTCAACACCCCCTGGCAGCCCGCCGTGCTCCGGCTGGTACAGCTCACCGTGGAAGGCTCGGCGCAGGAAGGGGCCGGCCGTGAAGGCAACAACAAGCCCGTGGGCGTCTGTGGCGAGGCAGCCGCAGACCCTGCCCTCGCCGTCGTCCTTACCGGCCTGGGTGTCACAACACTGTCCATGACCGCACGCTCTTTGGCCGCCGTCGGGACTGTCCTGAAGACCGTAACGCTGGAGCAAGCACAGGAACTGGCTCGGCTTGCCCTCTCGGCACCCAGCGCCACTGAAGCCCGCGACTGGGTCCGCGCCAAGCTCCCCGTGCTCCAAGAGCTCGGCCTCTAGCCCTTCTTTCCGTCCAACTGCCAGGAGAAACCATGCCCGAACGCACAGCCACCATTGCCAGCCGCTCCGGCCTGCATGCCCGTCCCGCCGCGCTTTTCGCGGAGGCAGCGGGAGAGCAGCCCGTTGAAGTCACCATTTCCATGCAGGGCGAACCTGCCGATGACGCGCTCGACGCCGCCAGCATCCTTTCGCTCATGACGCTCGGCGCCGCGAAGGGCGACGTCGTTGTGCTGCGGGCCGAGGGCGACGGCGCGGATGCTGCGCTGGACGCACTGGTGAAGCTGCTGGAGACGGACCTGGACGCGGATTAGCATTTTCACTTTGCCCGGCTGAGGGTAGGTTCTGGCTATGAGTGAGCGTGCCATCCCGATCCTGCCCTGCCGGAACGTGGACGATATAGCGCCCTTCTACGAGGCCCTGGGCTTCCAGGTAACCTTCCGGCAGGAGCGTCCCAACCCGTATCTGTGCTTGGTCCGGGGAGGGATCGACCTCCACTTCTTTGGCTTGGCGGCCTTCGAACCGGAGAACTCCATGGGCAGTGCGATCCTGCTGGTTCCGGATACCGGCGTGCTGTTCGAGGAGTTCGCGGCCGGGTTGCGTTCCTTTTACGGAAAGCTGCCCATCTCCGGTATTCCGCGCATCACCCGGCCCCGCCGCAAGCAAGGAACCACCGCCGGGTTCACCGTGGTGGATCCAGGTGGCAACTGGTTGAGAATCACTGCGTTGGGCGACACGGAGGACGAGGCCCCCGGGACGAACACCAGCCGGCTGGGACGCGTGCTGCTCAACGCGGCGCGGCAAGGGGACGCGCGCGGCGATGACGCGCAGGCCGTTTCGGTGATCGAGGCAGGCCTTCAACGTCACCCGGACGCCCCTGACGCCGAGAAGCTGCCCCTCTTGGTGTACCTCGCCGAGCTTCATGTTCGCACCGGCAACCACGGGCAAGCAGCATCCGCCCTCAATGACATAAATGCCCTGGATCTGGACCCCGAACAGCGCCGGGCCTTGGCGGAAGAACTCGCCAGCGCTGCGGAGATTCGCGGGTCCTTGGAGTCCTAGCCCTGCTTCCGCGGCCCTTGCGGCAAGCGTCGGGACTGGATGGCGGAGTGCGTTTTGCGCAGTGCATCGATGGATTCGTCATAGGACCGCTGCGCCACGCCCACGAACAGGCAGTCAATGACCATCATCTGCGCGATCCTGCTCCCCAACGCGCCGGGGCGGAACGGGGTTTCGCGTGCTGCCGTGCTGAGCAGGATGTCCGCGTCCCGCCCCAACGGCGAATCCGCGTGATTGGTGATCACTATGGCGCGGGCCCCGGTGGCCTTGGCGATCCGCAGGAACTCGACTGTATCCATGGTGGTGCCGGAGTGCGAGATGGCCACCACCACGCACTCCGAATCAAGCAGGGAAGCGGACGTCCAGGCGGCGTGGGCTTCGGACCAGTTGAAGGCCACTTTGCCGATCCTGTGGAGCTTCTGCTGCAGGTCCTGGCCCACCAGGGCCCCAGCGCCGACGCCGAAAACCTCTGTCCGGCGCGCTCCGGAAATAGCCGAGACTGCTTCTTCCAGCTTGTCGACGTCCAGGAGCTGGGCGGTGTCCGCGATGGACATGCTCTCGTTGAACGCGATCTTGGACACCACGTCCTGCAAGGAGTCCGACTTGTCGATGTCCTCGTAGACATCCGCGGGTACGTTGTTGACCACACTTTCGCGCGTTGCTTCACGGGCCAAGTCCAGGCGGAATTCGGAGTACCCGGCGTAGCCCACCTTCTTGTAGAACCGCACCACCGAGGTGGTGGATGTCCCGCCCTGTTCAGCAAGGTCTCCGATGGACATCGTGGCAACCTTTGACGGTTCCGCGAGGACCACCTCGCCGATTGCCCGCTCGGAGGGACGCAACGCCGGAAGTATGGCCCTGATCCGGACAAGGACCGTCCGGGACGATTCCTCGTTCATGAGCCCTTCCACACGACCTCCTCTTGCCGCCCGCCCGCTGCGAACCGTCTTGGAACACCGTACCCGCTGGCGACCTCTCCACCTCTTGTATAAATCTTACCCAATTAGCGAATGTTGTGTAAATCATTGACATACGTGTGATTGGCGTCCTACCGTCGTAGTCAGAAACCACACGACAGTTAGGACAACGATGGGCACGGAACTGGGCCGCAAGGGGAACTCGGCGTGGCTGGAGATCAGCACCGAGGCGCGCAACGAACGGACCGTGGACCTGGACCAGCGCACCACCTTGGACATCCTCACCGCGCTCAACGATGAAGACAGGGTGGCGCCCGAAGCAGTCCGCAGGATCCTGCCGACCATGGCCGGGCTGGTGGATGCAGCGGCCGAATCCGTGCGGAACGGCGGCCGCGTCCACTACTTCGGAGCCGGAACGTCCGGCCGTTTGGGTGTCCTTGATGCGGCAGAACTGAAGCCCACGTTCAATCTCCCGGACAACGTGGTCATCGCCCATCACGCCGGCGGAGCCGATGCGCTGGTCCGCGCCGTGGAGAACGTGGAAGATTCCCGGGAAGCGGGCGCCGAGGCGGCGTCGGACGTCCGGAGCGGGGACATCGTGGTGGGCATCGCTGCGTCCGGACGAACCCCCTACGTAGCGGGCGCGTTGACCGCCGCCCGCGAGCGCGGCGCCGTCACGGCACTAGTAGCGTGTGCTTCGGAGCCCCAACTGGGCCCTCTTGCCGATTTTGTGCTGTCTGCCGACACCGGCCCGGAAGCCCTTGCCGGCTCCACGCGGCTCAAGGCGGGAACTGCGCAGAAACTGATGCTCAATGGGTTCTCCACGGCGCTCATGATCAAGCTCGGCCGGACCTGGTCCAACTTGATGGTGTCCATGGTGGCAAGCAATGAAAAGCTCCGTTCCCGGACGGTGCGGATCCTCATGGAAGCCACCGGCGACTCCGAGGAGCGGTGCCGCGAAGCCCTTGAGTCCGCAAACGGTGAGTTGAAGGTGGCACTGACGGCCATGCTCTCCGGTGCCACGTCTGCGCAGGCCCGCGAGGCGTTGGATGGCGCGTCCGGCAGCGTCCGCGGCGCCACCGATGCCTTGGGTCAACGAGCGCGTTGAGTGCCATGTCAAAGACCACAGCACACCCGGCTTTCAGCGATTTCAGCGGCTACTCAACACGTGAGCTGGACCGGCTGGCGTTGGCCCATGACGCTTCGCATTACCTGTTGGAGCCGCAGGCCATCGCAGCGCCGCTGGATCCGGCCGAAGTCGGGCGGATCATGGCAGCGGCATCGGCTTCCGGGATGCCCCTGGTGTTCCGCTCGGGCGGGACGTCGTTGAGCGGGCAGGGAATCACCGACGGCCTATTGGTGGACGTTCGCAAGCATTTCCGTTCCGTGGACGTGCTCGACGACGGTGCCCGGGTCCGCGTCGGACCGGGAGCCACGGTGCGCAGCGTCAATGCGAGGCTGGCCGCCCATGGCCGCAAGCTGGGTCCTGATCCGGCGAGCGAGAGTGCCTGCACCATCGGCGGTGTGGTGGCGAACAATTCCTCCGGCATGTCCTGCGGCACGGAATTCAATACTTACCGGACCCTGGAATCCTTGGTGTTCATCCTGCCGTCAGGCACGGTCATCGACACCGCGGATCTTACGGCCGACCAGCATTTGCGTGCCAAGGAACCGGAACTGCATGAGGGTCTCCTGCGTCTCCGCCGCCGTGTTCTGGACAACCCTGAATCAGTACGCACCATTGAGCATCAGTTCTCCATGAAGAACACCATGGGCTACGGCCTCAACGCCTTCCTGGACTACGAGGAGCCGGTGAAGATCCTGGAGCACCTCATGATCGGTTCGGAGGGGACCTTGGGATTCATCGCCCAGGCCACGTTCCGGACCATCCCGTCGCTGCGTCACGCCGCTACGGGCCTGATGATGTTCCCTTCGCTTAACGCTGCGGCCTCGGCTTTGCCGGATTTGGTGGCCTCGGGCCTGTCCACGGTGGAATTGCTGGACGCCGCATCCCTGCGGGTGGCCCAGCACCAGGCGGGCACGCCTGCGTCCTTGGCCGCACTGAATGTGGATGGCCACGCGGCGCTGCTGGTGGAGCACCAAGCTGCCACCACGGCGGAGCTGGACCATAAGCGCTCCCAAAGCCAGGCCCTTTTCGATTCCCTGGAGCTGGCAACGCCCTTTACTTTGTCCAGTAATCCCGGCGAACGCGCTGCCCTCTGGCACATCCGCAAGGGCCTGTACACAGCGGTGGCGGGCAGCCGCCCGGCGGGAACCAATGCCCTCCTGGAGGACATCGCAGTCCCCGTGCCCGCCTTGGCTGGTACCTGTGAGGAGCTGTTGGCGCTCTTCGATGTCCACGGCTACCCGGACAGTGTGATCTTTGGCCATGCCAAGGACGGGAACATCCACTTCATGCTTACGGAGCGTTTCGACGATCCGGCGCAGCTGTCCCGCTACGAGGCGTTTACGGAGGACATGGTGGGCCTGGTCCTTCGCCGGCAGGGCACACTGAAGGCCGAGCATGGGACGGGCCGGATCATGGCGCCGTTCGTGGAGCGTCAGTACGGCAGGGAGTTGTACGAGGTCATGGCGTCGGTCAAGCGGCTCGCGGACCCGGCGGGCCTGTTGAATCCGGGCGTGGTCCTGTCCGATGAGCACCGGTCCTACCTGGATCATCTGAAAACGGCGCCGGCGGTGGAGGAGGAGGTGGATCGCTGCGTCGAATGCGGCTACTGCGAACCCGTGTGTCCCAGCAAGGATCTGACCATGACACCGCGGCAGCGCATTGTGATCCGCCGGGAGATCGCTGCGGCGGAAGCACGCGGTGACCACGGACTCGCTGAACGGCTCGGCAAGGACTACGAGTACGCGGGCGTCCAGACCTGCGCCGCTGACGGCATGTGCCAGAGTGCGTGCCCGGTGCTCATCAACACCGGAGACCTGGTGCGGCGACTTCGAGCGGAGAGCAGCAGCAAGCTGGCCGGAAAGGGCTGGGCAGTTGCCGCAAAGCATTGGGGCGCTGCCACAGTGGCCGGCTCACTGGGCCTCAGCGCTGCGAAGATCCTTCCCGAGTCGGTGGTCAAGGCAGCCACCCGCGCCGGACGACTCGTGTTGGGTCCGGAGAACATCCCCCTCTACAGCGGTGTCCTGCCCGGCGGCGGCCATAAGCGCTCCAGCCTTCCGGAGCCCGACGATCAAGGCAGGGTCGCAGCGGACGCTGTCTACTTTCCCGCGTGCATCGGGGCCATGTTCGGTCCGGCCGGCTCCGGAACGTCCGGGTCCGGAACGCCCGGCTCCGGATTGTCCGACGACGGCGGCCGCGGCACCGGGGCAGGCGTCACCAAAGCCTTCATGAACCTCGCAGGACGGGCCGGCGTCGTACTGGCCATCCCGGAAGGGATCAATGACTTCTGCTGCGGAACACCGTGGAAATCCAAGGGATTCACCGAGGGCTACGATTCGATGCGGGATACCGTCCTTCCCGCACTGTGGGAGGCCAGCCACCAGGGACGCCTGCCGATCGTTTGCGATGCCTCGTCCTGCACGGAGGGACTTGAGACCTTGCGTGACACGGCTGCCTCAGACGAAACACCGGCCGAGTACTCACAACTGCGTTTCGTCGACGCTGTGGAGTTCACCCGCGAACATCTCATTCCCCGACTCGGAGTACCGCGGCGGCTGGAGTCCCTTGCGCTGCACCCGACGTGCTCGTCCAACCGGCTGGGGATCAACGAGTCCGTGGCAAGCGTTGCCGCTTCCGTGGCGGATGACGTCTTCGTCCCCCCAAGCTGGGGTTGCTGCGCCTACGCGGGAGACCGCGGATTGTTGCACCCCGAACTCACCGCATCCGCAACGGCCGTCCAGGCGGCTGAAGTAAACCAGCGCGTCCACACCGCCTACGCGTCAACCAACCGGACCTGTGAGCTGGGAATGACCCAAGCCACCGGCCACCAGTACCGGCACATCCTGGAACTCCTGGACGAGGCAACGCGGCCCCGGGAATCCATCCACAACCTGATTGAAACCTCCAACCATCCCCATACATCCCCAGAGGACCCTCATGAGTAATTCCACGCTCGTCCAGCAACCACCCGCCAAGCAGGCCCGGCGCGCCCTGGTGGCCGGTTCGGTGGGCAACTTCATCGAATGGTACGAATTCGGCATCTATGGCTCGTTCGCCACCATCATTTCCGCGAACTTCTTCACTACGGCCGGCGCTTCGGACTTTGAGGCGCTCATCAAGACCTACGCGTCCTTCGCCATTGCGTTCTTCTTCCGTCCTGTGGGCGCGTGGATCTTCGGCCGGATCGGCGACAGGATCGGCCGCCGCCCCACGCTGATCATCGTGCTGTTGCTCATGACCGGAGCCACCACCCTCATCGGCATCCTCCCCAACTACGCCACCTTGGGCATCATGGCACCCATCCTCCTGACCTTGGTCCGCATCCTCCAAGGACTCTCGGCCGGTGGTGAGTTCGGCGGGGCAGTGTCCCTCATGACCGAGTTCGCTCCCACAGGCAAGCGCGGCGTCTATGGAGCATGGCAGTCGTTCACTGTGGCGCTTGGCCTGCTGGTCGGAGCCGGTGTGGCCGCGATCCTGTCCTCCGCCATGAGTCCCCAGGCCCTCTCGGAGTGGGGTTGGCGGCTACCCTTCCTGCTGGCCCTCCCCCTGGGCCTCGTGGCGCTGTACCTGCGCCTGAAACTTGAAGAGACCCCCAACTTCCAGCGTGCCGCAGCGGCCGGACGCAACCCGGGCTCCGACGTCGTGGTTGTCCACCCCAGCAAGGCTGAAACCGCAAAGGCAATCCTTCTGGGCATCGGCCGCCTCATGGGCTGGTCGGCAGCAGGCTATACCTTCTTGGTGGTCCTTCCGTCCTACTTGCAGACCAGCCTCAATGCGACTTTCCAGGCCGCGTTGATCGCCACGGTCCTTGCCAACGCAGGCTTCGCGGCCTCCATCATTCCCAGCGGCATGCTCAGTGACCGCTGGGGACGGCGGCCTGTGATGCTCGCCGGCGCCATCCTGATCACGGTTCTCGCACTGCCGCTGCTCAAAGTCCTGCAGGACCCTGCCAGTTCGCCGTGGATCATGGGAGCGGGCGTCTTCCTCGCCGGGGCGATCGTGGGCATGCTGGCCGGCCCCGGACCGGCAATGTTGTCCGAGATGTTCCCCACCACGGTTCGCTATACCGGCCTGGGACTGGCGTATTCGTTGTCCAACGCAGTGTTCTCCGGGTCCGCCGGGCTCATCATCACCGCGCTCATCGTTTCCACCGGCAACAAGGACATCCCGGCCTACTACGTCATGGCCACGTGTGTCATCAGCGCCTTCGCCCTGGCCACCCTGCGCGGCTCCGCCCACAAGAAGGCGCTGCGCGACTAAGCGTCGCCCGGCCGCCACCAAGAACGAGATAGAGGGAGCAGTGCCATGCGTATCATCGGCATGATGTCCGGAACGTCCTACGATGCGATCGACGCCGTAGCTGTCGATGTCAGCAGGGACGGCGATGCCTTGGCGCTGACGCTCCTGGGAGCTGTCAGTGAGTCCTACCCGGACGAGTTGCGGGCGGACGTTGCCGCTCAACTTCCACCCGCAACCAGTTCCATGGAACAGGTCTGCAAGCTCGATACCCGTATTGGCCAGGCCTTCGCCCGGCTCGCTGCCAGGGCCAATGACGAGCTCTGCGAGGGACGGGCGGACCTGATCGCTTCCCATGGCCAAACAATGTTCCACTGGGTGGACTCGGGCCAGGTCAAAGGGACTCTCCAACTGGGCGAACCTGCCTGGATCGCCGAAGCCACGGGTTGCACGGTGGTGTCCAACTTCCGGACACGGGATGTAGCGGCGGGAGGCCAGGGCGCACCGCTGGTGAGCCTCTTCGACACCCTGTGGCTGCGCGGGCTCCCTGGCATGCCCGTGGCGTTGAACCTGGGCGGCATCGCCAACATCACGGTGGCTTCCGGGGCATCGGTTGCCTTCGACACCGGCCCCGCCAATGCGCTGATCGATGCTGCGGTCACGTCCATGACCGGCGGCCGCCAGCACTACGACCACGACGGCGAACTCGGCGCCCGCGGCAACGTCAGTACCGCTTTGCTCACCGGGCTGCTCGCAGAGCCGTACTACGGGCTGCCTGCCCCGAAATCCACCGGCAAGGAACTGTTCCACCTGCCCTACGTGGAGAAAGCCATGGAAGCCACCGGCACCCTGGGCCTGCCCATCGAAGACGTCGTGGCAACACTGGTGGCCCTCACGGCCCGCACCGTGGCGGATGCTGTGCGGGCAGTGGGAGGAACGTCGGTTGTCGCTTCCGGGGGCGGGACACAGAATCCCACGCTGATGCGGGCCTTGGGCGATGAACTGGGAATGCCGGGAGCCGCAGGCGCGGAACTGCTGACGTCCGACCAGCTGGGCCTGCCGTCCTCCGCCAAAGAGGCCGCAGCGTTTGCGGTCCTTGGCTACCTGACGGTCCACAACTTCCCCGGCACGGTGGCCAGTTGCACCGGAGCACGCCATGCCGGCATCCTCGGCTCGATCACACCCGGATCCCAAGGATTCCACTCACCGGCCTCCACTGTTCCAGCTCCCGCCAGCCTCCGGATCCAGTAGCCGCGCACGCTAGGCTTCTGCCATGGCATTGATAGCTCCCCGCGCCACGGCCGGGCTCCCCGCCGACGCCGCCCGGAACCTCGCGCAGTCGCTCCAGGACAGCAACGACATCACTGTGTTCGTCGACGGCACTGTCCACCGCCTGCCCGACCAGGCGAGGGACGCCGTCGTCGACCTCCTCGCGAGGCTGAGCCGCGGCGAAACGGTGACGGTGAGCAGCGTCGAGGAAATGCTCACAACATCTCAGGCTGCGGAGCTGGCGGGGATTTCGCACACTTATCTGCGCAACATGACCGACCGCGGGGAAATACCTGTGGAATATCGGGGAACCCATCGTCGAATCCGCCAGGCGGCCATCATGGCGTGGCTGGAAACCCAGAAACGCCAGCAGGGCGAAGCGGATGCCGGCGATGACGCCCCCGCCGGCTAAGAGTGTCGGAGTGATAAGGATCAAGCAACGATCCCATCCAACAGACCGGCACCCGTAAAGCCCGGGGTTACGCTTGATCGGTGGGCAATTTCAAAGGGTGGCATATCGTGGCCGGGTTGGCTGCCATGGCCCTTGCCGCACCCTTGGGTTCTGCCATGGGGTTGAACTTCGTAGCCACCTTCATGTTCGCGTGCGTGGTATTCGTCGCCGTCGCCATGTGGACTGAATCCAAAATTGCACGACGCCGGGACGCAGCTGAAGCGGCCGCAGCACCTGATGGTTCCAGCCCCGCCAGCGACCCCGCCGAATCCGACGACGCCACACGGGAGTAGATCCGGCTGTGAAAACCGGCCAAGGACACGACGAGTAACTCCGTCGCCAGCCCGCTAATTCGTTGCTGGCCAGCGACGCAGCTGCGGGTGCACAACGAGCTTGGCTACGGCAGCCTGAGGATCTCCCCGAGGTCGTAATCCGCCGGCTCCTCCAACTGCGAGTACGTGCAGCTCTCCGGCTCCCGGTCCGGCCGCCACCTGCGGAACTGCGTGGTGTGCCGGAACCGCTCACCTTCCATGTAGTCGTAGGCCACCTCGATCACGAGTTCGGGCCGCAGGGGCACGAACGAGAAGTCCTTGCCCGCGCTCCACCTGCTCTGGGCGCCGGGCATTCGGGATCCACCCGCGGCGGCTTCGTCCTGTTTGGCCCACTCACCCCAGGGATGCTTGCTGAATTCGGTTTGATACGGCTCAAGTTCGGCCACAAGGCTCTCCCTGCGGGCCATCGGGAACGAGGCCACCACGCCCACATGGTGCAGCCGCCCCGTGTCATCGTGCAGGCCCAGCAGCATCGACCCCACCACCTTCGCGGTCTTGTGCCAACGAAATCCGGCCACGACGCAGTCCGCCGTGCGTTCGTGCTTGGTCTTGAACATCACCCGCTTGTTGGGGAGGTAGAGTCCGTCCAGCGGTTTGGAGAGCACTCCGTCCAAGCCGGCACCTTCGAGCTGGACAAACCACTCCCTTGCACGCTCCAGGTCCGTTACCGCGGGAGTCACGTACACGGGAGGCTCGGCCTTGGCGAGTGCGCTCTCCAGAATTGCGCGGCGCTCCGAGAAGGGCTTGTCCATGAGGTTCTCATCGCCCAGGGCAAGGATGTCGAACGCGATCATGGAAGTAGGGGTCTTCTCTGCGAGCATCCGGACCCGGCTGTCGGCGGGATGGATTCGTTGCTGAAGGAGCTCAAACTCCAGCCTGTTGTCAGCAATCAGGACGATCTCGCCGTCGATCACGCATTTGTCCGGAAGGTTCTTCTTCAGCGCCTCCACGAGTTCGGGAAAGTAGCGCGTCATGGGCTTTTCGTTGCGGCTGCCCAGGATGATCTCGTCGCCGTCCTTGAAGACGATGGTCCTGAAGCCGTCCCACTTGGGTTCATAGTGCCCAACCTCGGGGATGGACGGCACGGACTTGGCAAGCATGGGCGAAATGGGCGGCATCACGGGGAGGTCCATACGACTATGTTCTACCTGTCAGTCCGCGCCGAAGCTAGTCTTGGGCGATGGACATCTTGGCCGTGTTGGCGGCAGTGCTTGGCGTACCGGCTCTCCTGGCTGGCCTCTGGTACTGGATCTCGCGCCAGAACAGCCGGGGAGTCAGACGGGCCGCAGCGGGCGGAATGCTCGGAATCGCGGATGAGATCTTCCGCCCGGAGACCCATCAGGCGCACCAGATCCAGAAGATCCAGCACGAACTCCCGGCTCCAGCGCCGGCCCCGAAGCCTAAGCGATAGGGTTTCCCCGCCCAGGCAGGCCTACCGCCCGTTATATTAATGTGACTTTACTTTCCGGCTCATGTACCGTCGTAGGGCGACCCGAATATCCGCTGGGCCGCTTCCGGATTGACGCCGAGCTCTGCCGCAATCCGGGATCCGCCAGACCCGCGGCAGAGACGGGGGACCCAGAGTTCCCGGGCTTGTTTTCAAGTCCTTGGGGTGAAGCCGCTTAGGCGGCCGGACGGCCTCGTCCGAACCCGACAGCTAACCTCGAAGGCGTTGAGAGGCAACCACCATGTCCCCAACCATGGATCAGCCGCGCCGCGCCAACACCGAACGCGAGCGCACCAAGCCAACCGGACGCCGTCGGGCCCAACCCAGCGGATCGTTCAGCACAGAGTCGGCGCTGGAAACGGCGCCGGGCACCGAAACAGCAAGTACGACGCCGGGACCCCCCACCGCGGCCATTCCCATCATCGCGACCCCCATCACGCGTGCGGCCGCCCGCGCGGCAGAGCGCGAACGTGCGGCGCGGGCAGTGATCACCCCTCAGGAAACTGCCACGGCAGCAATACCCGCCGTGCAGGCCAGCACTCCGGAACCGAGCACGCCGGAGCCTGCCACCACGGCGATTCCTACGGTGAAGCCCGCAGAGGCGGAACCCGCAACAGCGGCGATTCCCGTCGTTGAGGCACCAACTCAAGCTGTGGCCCCGTCCCCGGCACGCGCCAAGTCCCCGGCGCAGGTTGCCGCGGCGGCCACCGCTTCGGCTGCCCTCGCAAGCCGCCAATCAACGCCCGGCAAGGCGCCCACCGCAGCCCGCAACACCACCAAGTCCGGCTTCGGCTCCGCGTCTCCCTTCAGCCGGGAACCGCACGCGGTGCTCCGCAAGGCAGCCTCGGTGCGGACCATGAGCCAGCGCATGGCCGTGGTTGCCGGCGCCGTGGGCCTTGTCCTGACTGCCGGAACTGTGGGGCAAGCCCTTGAGCTCCCGTTCTTCGGCCAGGAAACCCCCGTCCAGGAAGCCGGCGACAACAAGGGGAACGACGGCGACGCCCGCCAGTCCGCTTCGGCTGCGCCCGCACCCAGGGCGTCCTACTCCTCCACATCGTCGCCGTCGGCATCCGCCACGGCGTCATCGGAAGCCGGACAACCCGCTACCGTTCCGGAGGCACCCGCTGGAGTGACGCCGTCGTCGGTTCCGACTCCGCAGGTTTCGCTTGCCGATCCCGTGTGGGTTCCGTCAGCAGCACCGTCCGCCGTTACACCCGTGCCGGGGGTGACCACACCGGTCCCCAGCCAGCCTGTGCCGGTTCCCGGCGACGTTCCGTCGGACACCATCACCACCCCGCCGGCTCCCACGCCGACCACTACCCCGACACCAACGCCGACACCCACCGTCACTCCCACGCCCACGCCTACGACGACCCCCACGCAACCGTCCAAGCCGCAGTCATCCGCTGATCCGAAGGCGAGCACCACCCCGCAGCCCAGCCAATCAGTTGATCTGGATGCCATCCTGGATGCTGCCAAGAAGGCCCTGAAGTGAGCACTCGGCTGCCCCGGACCATCACGCACGCAGGGTGGCATGGCCGGTACTGCAGCAGCAGCCGGACCGCCACGTTCCGGCGTCGAATGGGCCGTTGGAGCTGCCAGCGTTTGCGGCGCTCCTAGGCACGGCCACACGAATGAGGCAGGCACCCCGGGTGCCTGCCTCATTTTTCGTGGTCAGGAGGGCTCAGATTCTTGGCCGGCCAGCCCAGCGCCGAGCTTTGAGGGCCGCGTGCAGCTCGAGCCGGATACCGCCGCCCAACGGATCGGCACCGATGAGTTGGCGGATCCGGCCCAGCCTGTTGTAGATGCTGCTCCTGTGGAGGTGAAGCTTGGCGGCGACGTCCTGGACAGAGCCGTCGTTGTCGTAGAGCAGCTCCAGCACGGGCAGGAGTTCTCCGTTGTGGTCGTGGTCTTCCAAGGCACGGAAGTGCACCGATCCGGTGTCATCCCAGCCACCGGGGGCCTGCAAACGGTCGAAAAGCTGGTACACGCCCACGGCCCGGGCATCCACTAGCTCACCCAAGGGCGGATCGACGGCGGCGGCCTGCGCGGCGACCTTTGACTGCCGGTACGCGCCGGCGAGCTGACGGATGACTTGGAACGGCTCGCTGATCCCCAGGATGACGCGGTCCACGGTCCTTCCGGCACGCTTGGCGAGTTCCAGTTGGTAGTGAACCAGAACCTGCGCATGATCGGCGCGACCGCCGGATTCACGGAACAGGACCACCGCGTGGGTCTCCGTCCCTGCACTGAACAGCGCGGCGTTCACCCCGATGGTGGACTGCAAGGCCGCCGAGCGGTGCGTGAGCGTGGAGGCGATGGGGTCGACGTCGGACCCGCCTCCGCCCGCGTCCAGGATGGTCACCAGTTGCCACGGACCGCGGCCTTGGATCTCCTTCCACCCTGCCACTGCCGCCACGGCATTGGATTCGCCGCCGCAGGCTGACAGGAACTCCTGCTCCCGCCGCCGCCGGAACTCGGACTCGGCGGTGTTGGAGTCCAGGAGCAACCCCGCCAACAGGTCCAGTTCGTCACGTACGCCGGGCAATTCGGCGAGTATCGCCGTCGCACTCTGTTCTTCAACGTCCAGCTGCACCCACAAGTAGCCCACGCGGAAACCGCGGACCAGCAGCGGGACGCAGACGCGGCCCAGCATGCCGAGTTCGCTGTTGGCCGGAACCACCACCGGACGGACCGCGGTGGAGATCCCGTGCGAGAGCTGCCAGGCGCTGACATCGCTGGGAACCCGTTTGCTGAGGAGGAAGTTCACGCGGACGCGGTCTGCGTGGGACTGGTTTGAACTGTAGGCGAGGAGCACGCCGTCGAGGTCTTCCAGGGACAGCCCGCGGCCAAGCTTCAGGGCCACGCGTTCAACGATCTGTTCCACGTCTTGCTGCATCCTTCAAAGCGTACCAACAGCAGGCGACACCTGACGCTTCAGTGCTCGACAAATGTCGAGCCTGGCGGCGGAGAACCCTTGATTTTCCGCGGATTCCCTTGGCCTGCACCGGACGGACCATGTCGCCTGCCTCACAGCCGGATTTATTCTGGAATCACAGCCCGCAACTCATTTCGGCCGAAGAGGCCGCTAACGATGGAGCCACAAATGATCATCGGCGTCCCCAAAGAAATCAAGAACAACGAATTCCGCGTAGCCATCACGGCCGCCGGTGTCCACGAGTTCCGCACCCACGGACACAGTGTTCTGGTTGAGCGCGGCGCAGGCCTCGGCTCGGGCATCACCGACGAGGAATACTCGATCGCCGGCGCCGAAATCGTCAACGAAGCTGACGACGTCTGGGCCCGCGCGGACATGGTCATGAAGGTCAAGGAACCCATCAAGGCCGAGTACCACCGCTTCCGCAAGGGCCTGGTGCTCTTCACCTACCTGCACCTCGCCGCCGAGCCCGAGCTCACCGCCGAGCTCATCAACTCCGGCGTCACGGCCATCGCCTACGAAACCGTGCAGGAAGGCCGCACCCTTCCGCTGCTCGCCCCGATGTCCGAGGTCGCGGGCCGCCTGTCCGTCGTCGTCGGCGCTTCCTCGCTGATGGCCCCGGCCGGCGGCAAGGGCGTCCTCCTGGGCGGCGTACCGGGCGTGCGCCCGGCCAAGGTTGTAGTCCTCGGCGCGGGCGTTGCGGGAACCAACGCCGCTGCCATGGCGCTGGGCCTCGGTGCCGATGTCACCATCATGGACATCAACATCAACCGGCTGCGCGAACTCGATGCCCTCTACCAGGGCCGCCTGAAGACCGTTGCCTCCAACGCCTACGAGATCGAGAAGTCAGTCATCGACGCAGATCTCGTGATCGGCTCCGTCCTGATCCCGGGTGCCAAGGCTCCCAAGCTGGTCACCAACGAACTCGTCTCCCGCATGAAGCCGGGCTCGGTTCTGGTGGATATCGCTGTTGACCAGGGCGGCTGCTTCGAAGACACGCACCCCACCACCCACCAGGAACCGACGTACAAGGTCCACAACTCGATCTTCTACTGCGTTGCCAACATGCCTGGCGCCGTTCCGAACACCTCCACGTACGCACTGACCAACGTCACCCTGCGCTACGCCGTGGCACTGGCCAACCTGGGCGTCAAGGCCGCTTTCGATCGCGACCCCGCCCTCGCCGCCGGCCTCAACATCGCCGCGGGCCACGTGGCACACCACTCGGTTTCCGAGGCGCACAACCTGCCCCTGGTCACCGACTGGCACAGCTTGGTCACCGCGTAACCTTCCAAGCGCTTACCGGCGTGCCGAGGTGACAGTTAATGCCAATGTTCGACGCGAACATTGGCATTAACTGTCATCCCGCGGGGATGGGAAGGTCCGGCGGGGTGATGGGTAGCGCCGGGGGCGTCGGGATGGAGATGTTCCCCGGATCAATCCGAGGCGGGATCTCGGGCGCCTGGGGAGACACTCCCCCGCCTGGTGTGGGCCGGGGATCGGGCCTGACAGCGTCGGCCGGACTCTTGGGGGCGGCCGACGCTGGCCCGGGCGGGCTCGGGACGGGCAGGCTCGGGACGGCCGACGCTGGCCCGGGCGGGCTCGAGACGGGCGTTAACTGTTGCGGCGCTTGGATGGGCTCCGGCTCAGACGGCGAGCCCGCGGGCCCGCCTTGCTGCGGAACGTTGACGGGGGTTGGAGCCAGCTGCCCCGCCACGGAGCCGATGGCTGCCCCAATGTGCTGGATCGCGCCGGGAATGCCGCCGTCGGAGGCCGCAGCAGCCGTGGCCCCGCCGGCAAGTGACACGGCAACCGCCAAAGCAACGACGACGCTGCGATGCTTCCGTCGACGTCGGGCGGCGAGCTCGTCCACGGCAACCGGGCCAGCGGTCATCAGCGCGCGGACCGCCTCGGAAGGGAGGGGTGCCGTGCTGCCCAACGAGCGGAGTTCGAGCAGCTCTGCGCGGATGCTGTTTGCGTCCTCCAAGCCGGAGCCTGCCAGCAGGTGATCGATGGCCTGTTCGTCGTTGCCTCGGCGGGGTGCGTTATGTTCGCTCATGATGTGCCGTTCCTTAGTAGTGCACGTTTCCTGAGTGCACCCAATGCCCTGCGCTGCAACTGTTTCACAGCCCCTTGGGATTTGCCCATGATGGCCGCTGTTTCTTCTACTGACAGGTCCGCCACGACCCTCAGTGCCAGGACCTCCCGGTAGTCGTCGGCGAGGTCCTCCAAGAGGTCGGTGACTCCCAGCCCCACACGCCCGAAAGCCTGGTCCTCAGCGGACGGCGAGCGCCTTGAGTCCAGGTCCGCCTGGTAGGGCGTGGAATCGGGCGTTCGTTCCCGTTTGCGGTAGTGGTCCACCATCCGTGCGTGCGCAATGGTGAACAACAGAGTCTTGGCACCTTGGAGTCCGCCACGAAGTGAATCCAGTTTGGGATACAGGGCCAGGAAGACATCCTGCGTGACTGCCTCCGGATCGTCCACGCCGCGGGCGCGCAGGTAGCCAAAGACCGGACCGGCGAAGTTGTTGTAGGCAGCGGTGAAGAGCAGAGCGGGATCATCCTGGTCCGCCTGCACATATTCATCAGCCAATGGGTCAAGCACCCGTGGATGCCTCCGTCCCGCGCAGCGCAGTGTGGTCCCGGGAGAGCCAGGACGCTGCCGCTGCCGTCTGTTACGTAGCGGGGCTCCTTGTCCTAAGCCAAGGAGCCCCGCCCCTAAACCGTAGCCGCTGCCCGTCTAGCGGACAGAATCCAGGGGCGCGGAAGGAGCTGCCGGAACCTCGGTGGGGACCTGCGTCGGCAGGGCTGGCACTGCCGGAACTGCCGGGACACCATCCGTGGCCGGGGCAGCGGGCGTTGCGGGGACTGCAGGCGCAGCCGGGAGTTCGGACGTCCGGGAGGCATCGGCGTCGACCGCTACCTTCGCGGAGCCGTCCAGCTTCAGGCCCGCGGCCTTACCGGCGTCAACCACGGCCTCGCAGTGCGCTTCAACCTTGGCTTCGCCACCCGCGGCGACAATTACGGACTCGAAGCCCGGGACCTTTGCGTCGGACTTCAGGCCTCCGTTGAGGAAGGCGGTGCAGAGGCCAAAGGCTTCAGGGGTGGTGGAAACGGCGTCCACCACCGGGGCCGTGGCGTCTGCCACCGAATCGGCGACCTCCGACTTGGCGGCTTCTGCAGTGTCTGTTGCCTTCTGCTGGGAGGATCCGACGGCGTCAGTCGCCGTGGACTTCGCCGCACCGGCTGCCTCGGCTGCCTTGGCTGCTTCCGCCGTGAGGGCCTCAGAGGCGGGTGCGGGTGCGCCGACGAGGTCGTGGGCGCTCTGCTGGATCCCGCTCGGAAGCGCACCGTTGAAGGCTGCGACGCCGGTTCCGCCGGCCGCTACGGCTCCTGCGGCCAGGACAGTGGCGGCGACTTTGCCGGTGGCAAGGACAGTGAAAAAGGACATGAAACCCTCCGAAAACGATGTGGGGATTGCCCCGGCAGCGGTTTGGCCGCCGCCGGATGATCAGTGTGCGGACGCTGCCCGCTCACCCCCTACATCGTTGGCCGTGCCGGTGAGGTTACGCCTGTTCCGACATTTGCTCCCGGAAGTTTCTTTCCCTGCCATTGGAGTGCCTCTCCACACCGGCAGTTCTCCCCATGGCCGGCATTCCGGTACGCAACTATGCTCAGGGGACGCCTGCTGCGACACAAGTGTCCGCGGGCGTTTCAAAACGTCGCAACGTTCAGGGGATACGTCATGGGACAGGGTTTGTAATGGGACAGGGTTTGTAGTGGGACAGGGTTTGGTGGGCGCGGACGTCGGGGATCTCCGGCGGTTGTCGGCCGTGATGGACGCCGAAGCGGAGAAGATGACAGACCTGCGGCGTCAGCTCAACGTGATGATCCAGGGCGGCAATTACTGGCGGGGAGCCGATGCGGACCAGTTTCGCAGTGCTTGGCAGGGCGACCTCCACGGACGGCTCGGGGCAGCCGTTGCTTGCCTCAAATCCAATGCCCGCGCGCTTCGGCTCAATGCCGAGCAGCAAGAGCAAGCATCCTTGGGAGGACCAGGGGGCGGACCGGGCGGCAGCGGCAAGAGCAGCGGCAATAGCCCCTCGGGCACGCCTGGCTACACCGTTGGTCCCACTACGTACGGCCCGGTCACCGTTGAAGGCAACGGCTCAATCGGTGTTGAAGGCAAGGGCGAGACCCACGGAAACGTGGGCCCCGGTGGAATCTCCGCCGGTGGCTCGGGCGAGGTCTCGGCAGGGGCTGAGATGACGTGGACCGCCACATCTGCATTCGGTCCCGTCAAGACCACCACCACCAATGAAACGTTCGTTGGTGGACGGGCCGACGGCAGCTATGACGCGAGAGTTCCGTTCGGCCTGGGGCTCCCGAGCCTCAACGCGAAGGGGGAAGCCTTCGCGGGCTTGGAGAACAACACCACCACCAAGAGCGAATTCTTCGACGGGTGGGCCACCAACACTTCCACCGCGAGGTTCATGACCGGCGTGGAGGCAGGCGCACACGCGAACGCAGACAGCCCGTTTCTCTTCGGTGCCGGCGGAGAAGTCTTTGCCGGCCAGAAAATCACGATCGGCAACGAGACGGAATTTGCCGGTGGCCTGTTCGGTTTTGGGCAAGGGACCGAGCTTCGTGGCGGCGCGTGGGCCAGCGCCGGCGAAGGTGAGGTCAACGTCAGCAAAGGCGGCAGCGTCACCGGTGGTGCAGCCAGTGCCGGTGCCGGTGCTGAACTGACGGCTTCCCGATACGTTGAGGTCCTCGGCCAAAAATTCTCCGCATCGGGAACGGTCGCTGCCGGCGTGGGCGAGGGATATTTCTTCAATGCCTCCATGGATGAAGACGGGCTCACCTTGGGCGTCGGCGCCAAAATCACCGCGGAGTTAGGGCTCGGGGCCGGGGCGCAGGTCACGCTCAGTCCGTCCGGGTTTGTGGATTCCGTGACGGGTTTCGTCAACTTCCTGGCCAAATAGCCTCCTACCAAAACCAGCTCCGGAAGGGCTCCCATGACAGCACAGCAAGTTTTTCCGTCCACCGCTTTCCCCGCCTACCCCACCATCAAACTCGACCCGCCGGAAGGCTGGACGCCCCAGGTTGTCCCCGACGCTCTGGGCGCGTTGATGGGCCCGGCCACGGAGGGCAACTACACGGCCAACGTGGTCATCTCCGTTTCCCGACGCTTGCCCGGCTACAAGCTCCAGGACATTGCTGCATCGGTGGATTCTTTCCTGGACGGGCTCCCCGACGCAGTCCTCCTCGGCACCGAGCCCGTTGTCATCAACGGCCGCGATTGGCACGTGCGCGAGGCCCGCTACACGCACCCGCAGGCGGGCTCGTTGGCTCAGTTCACCGCTGTGACCGTGGTTCATCACGACGCAGCGGCCGACATCGTCCAATTGACGGGCAGCTGCCAACCGCTGGAAGGAACAGAGGACCTGAAGGCCATCTACTCCCTCGTTGCCAGCGCCGAGGTGGGCTAGGAAGCCAACACCCTGGCCTGCTCGATCAGCTTCAGCCCCGCCACCGAGTCGGCCGGATCAACAGGTGCCGGACGTGCGGAGGCCGTGCCGCCGTCGTCGATCTTCTCAGCAAGGATGCGGTAGAACTCGGGATAAGCGCCGCGCTCGGTAGGGATGGTGGTGCGCTGGCCGTCAGCCTGGAGCGTGCCATGGTTTTCGGCGGGTTCGACGCCGTACTCGGCGTCCGTGGGCAGGCCGCCTCCCAGCACATACGGCTCTTGCGGATCGGTGCCGTACTTCACGAAGCCGCCCTTAGTGCCGAGCACGCGGAAGCGAGGGCCCTGCAGGTGGCTGTTGAGGTTGATGGTCACGTGGCTGACCACTCCGGACTCGTGCTGCAGGACAAGGAAGACATCGTCATCGGAGTTTTCCTGCGGACGGCGGGCAGTGATTTCGGCGTACGTGACCTGCGCCGGGCCGAAGAACCCGAGGGCCAGGTCCAGCACGTGGGCACCCAGATCGAAGAGCACCCCACCGCCGTCTTCCGCAGTTGCGCCGGCCTTCCACGCCTTGGCGATCTCCGGTGCCCAGCGCTCCATGCCCGACTCGAACCTGGTCACCGTGCCCAGCGTCCCGGCGTCGAGCAGTTTCTTCACCGTGAGCGCGTCGCCGTCCCAGCGGCGGTTCTGGTACACCGTGAGGACGCGGCCCAGCCTTGCCGCCAGTTGGATCAGCTCCTCGCCTTGGGCGCTGTGGACCACGAAAGGCTTATCAACGACGACGTCGAGCCCGGCTTCCAGTGCCGCTTTCGCCAGGGGGTAATGGGTAGCGGGCGGTGTGCCGAGGACGATGAGGTCCAGTTGGTCAGCGAGAGCCAGGATGTCCTCGGGGGTGTCGACGATCTTTGTTTGCGGGTACCGGTCCTTGGCTTTCGCTTGGCGCGCGGGGTCCGATGTTGCGATGACGGCGAGCTCATAAGCGGGGTTGCCGGCAATGTAGGGCGCGTGGAAGACGCTGCCCGAGAGCCCGAATCCTGCGACGGCGGTACGGATCGGCGTGGAAGTCATGTCCCTAGGCTAGATCAGTAGACCTCCCGGCGGTGGGCGGCCCGAAAGATGACGATGACGAGCTCACGATCGTGGATCTCATATAAGACCCGGTAGTCCCCGATGCGGATCCGCCAGGCGTTCGACTCCGCGGAGAGTTTCTCCACGCCATCCGGGCGGGGGTTCGTTTCAAGTTCGGCGATGGCCAGCAGCACTTTGCGTCGGACTTGCGCTTCAAGCTTGCGGATCTGTTTCGCTGCCGCGCTGCTGAACTCCACGCGGTATCGACTCACCGCGTGATGCCGTTCTCCTCCAGAAGATCATCCAGACTGACCCTGGCACCGTCGTCGTCTGCTTTTGCGGCCCTAAGCGCCTTGAGATCCGCCTCATCTTCGAGGCGCTCAAAACGTTCAAGGTCCTCGGTGCTGATAAGCACCGCCGCAACCTTGCCTCTTCGGGTGATGCTGATCCGTTCATGGCCGTACGCCGCGCGGTTGATGGTGTCTGAGAGGTGGACTCGGAGGTCAGCGACACTGACGAAATAGTCTGCGGTACCCATGTGTCCAGACTACGCATATCTGTACTTTATGTACATCTCATACATTATGTACATCGTGCAGTGCCCGAAGGTGCGGGATGTGATAGAAGGTTCTGCCCAAGCGGACGGGATGTGAGAGAGGGTGGCACGACGAAGGCCGGGAGCCTCCCCGAACCGATGAACAGGTTCAGGGAGGTTCCCGGCCTTCAGGAATCAGGCCCTACAGATGGAGCAAGGAGCTACTTCTTGGCGCCCTTTTCCCAGCCGATGGTGGTCCAGTCCGGAACGTTGGAGAGGCTCTTGAACAGTGACGGGCCGTAGTTGGCCAGGCCCGTGCGCACGAACTGGATCTCCGGGCCGTTCAGCAGGGTACCCATGGAGAAGTACTTCTCCATGTGCTTCTTCTCTACCTCCATGGCGGCCTTGTTGCGCTCTGCGTTATCAGCGATGGTTGCAAGGCGCTTGATTTCAGCGTCCAGCTCAGCGTCGCCCAGCTTGTTTTCGTTGGTGGTTGACTCGTAGAACTGCTTGACTCCGCTGGTAGCGTCCGCGCCAACCGTGTAGCCCGAAATCGTCAGGTCAAATTCCCGCGACCCCAGAACCTTCTGGAAGTCCGCGTCACCGCGCTGATCGATTGCGACATCCATGCCCGCTGCCTGGAGCTGCTTCTGCAGGGTCTGTGAGACGGCCGCCCTAGTGGGGTCCTCTCCAAAGTAGGTCACCTTGAAGGATACGGGGACGCCGTCCTTGGCCATGATGCCCTTGTCATTGGCAGTGTAGCCGGCATCAGTGAGGACCTTCTTGGCAGCCTCAGCGCCCGAGTCCTTCACGGGGTAGTTGTCCTGGTAGTACGCGGAGAACGGCATGAGCATCATGGAGCCCGAGCTTTCCTCGGACCAGTTCAGGCCGTTGAATTGGACATCGCGGAGGGCTTTACGGTCCACGGCCGTGAAGATCGCCTTGCGGACGGCCACATCTGCGAGAGCTGGCCGCTCGGCATTGAGGTTAAGGCCACCGGCGAACAGTCGCTGACCGCGGCGGACCTCGGCGTTCTTGGTTCCTTCAAGCTGCTTGTAGCGACTCAGGGAGCGAGCGTCAGTAGCATCAATCTCGCCGTTCTTGAAGGCGGCGATGGTTGCGCTGGGTTCCATCTGGCGCCAGACGATCTTGTCCAGGACCGGCTTCTGGCCCCACCACTTGTCGTTTGGAACCATGGTGACGGTCTTGGCCGTACTGTCGTAATTCTCCACCTTGAACGGGCCAGCCATCCATTCAGGATGCATGTTGCCCGCAAAGCCATTGTTGAAGATCTCCGCCGTGTTGACGGCAGGGTGGATCAGACCGAAGAAGAGATCTTCAAGGGGATAGACCGGCTGCGTGGTGGTGACGATGACTTCTTTGTCATTGGCACCAGCCTTGACCGAATCGACGAACGGGTAAGACCCGGGGTTGACTATGTCAATCGCTTTGTCTTCACCGCGGGACATCTTCCACGTGTTCTCGAAGGTCCTGACATCGATGGGGGTTCCATCGTTCCACGTCGCTTTGTCGTTGATCTTGATGGTGATGGTCTGCTTGCCGTCTTTGATTTCGCTCTTGACGTCTTCGCAGAAGTCCTTATTGGGCGAGGCCTTGCCGTCAAAGTCCAGCTTCCAGCAGCCGCCGATGCCGCCGCTGCTGATGCCTGCCGGGTTGACCGGGGTCAACAAAGCCGCTGTGCCGGCGCTGTTTCCGACGTTGGAATTATTGTTGAAGTCCGGACCCAGGTCCACAGTTGGAAGGGTGAGCGTGCCGCCCTGCTCCAGGTCTTTCGCTTCCTTGGCATTGACGCTGATCAGCTTACTGATGTCGCCGCCACTTGCTTCTGCCTTCTGCGAGGCCGGACCCGACGGCGTTCCCCCGCCGCAAGCGGTCAGCATGAGCGCTGCTGCAATCGCTACGCCGCCGATCGTCGTGTACTTCTTCATGGTGTGCCCTTCATGTTTTACGACTGGAAAATCATTTGCGAGTTGAGACCAGGGATTATTTCAATTGCGTCATATGTCGTCAGGCATGCACCACCAGCATGTCGGCATCTATCTCTCCGTTCGGGAAGAAGCAGGCAAAGTCCTGTGCGCCTTCCGAAGCAAGTGGCGGCTCTAGAGTAAGGCACTTCTCCTGCTTTGCGGCGGGAAGAGCGGCAAACACGGGACAACGGGTTGCAAAGTTACAGCCCTTGGGCGCATCGAGCGGGCTGGGCAAGTCGCCCTGCAGGATGATGCGTTCGCGGGTCCGTTCCAGGTTCGGGTCCGGCACCGGGATGGCGGAAAGCAGGGCCCTTGTGTACGGGTGGCGAGGATTGTCGAAGACGTCATCCACGTCTCCGGTCTCCACGATCTTGCCCAGGTACATCACGGCTACACGGTCCGAAATGTGGCGGACCACCGAGAGGTCGTGGGCAACCATCAGGTAGCTGAGGCCCAGTTCGGCACGCAGCTGATCCAGCAGGTTGATAACACCGGCCTGTACCGAAACATCCAGCGCAGAAACGGGTTCGTCCAGGACAACCAGCTTCGGGTTCACCGCGAGCGCCCGGGCAATGCCGATGCGTTGGCGCTGGCCGCCGGAGAACTGGTTGGGGAAACGGTTGACGTGGTCCGGTTGCAGGCCCACGAGCTTCATCAGCTCCATGATGCGCTTCTTGACCGCGGCCTTGGGCATGCCCAGGTTTTCCAGCGGCTCGGCCAGGACTTCGAACACCGTGAAGCGCGGATCCAGTGCGCCCGTGGGGTCCTGGAAGACCATCTGCATTTCCTTGCGCATGGCCATCTTGGTCTTGTGGTCCGTGGCCACCTTGTTGCTGACGCCCCCGATGACCACCTCGCCCACCTGGTCCGGGTGGAACTCCATGATTTCCAGCAGCGTGGTGGTCTTGCCGCAGCCGGACTCCCCCACGATCGAGACGCACTCGCCTTCGCGGATGTCGAAGCTCAATCCGTCCACGGCCTTGACCGTGCCGATCCGACGCTTGATCAAGGCGCCCTTGAGCAGCGGGAAGTGCTTCTTCACGTCCTTGAGTTCCAGGACCTTTTCGCGCTCGACGCGAGGGACGCCGTCGAACTTTGACACTGGCTTGGGCGGCGCGTGGAAAATCTTGTGCGCGTCCGCCTCGCCGGAAAGCTGGTTGGACTTGATGCAGGCGGCCTTGTGCCCCAGCGTCTGCCCCTCGGAACCAGGCACGGATGACAGCTCGGGCTCCCCGGCCAGGCAGGCATCGCTGACCAGCGGGCAGCGGGCAGCGAACGAGCAACCGGTCACCGGCAGGGCGAGGTTGGGCGGCGTTCCCTCAATAGGAACCAGCGACTGCTTGGTAGCGGTGTCCACGCGGGGAACGGCCCCGAGCAGGCCCAGCGTGTAGGGCATCCGCGGGTTGTAGTAGATGTCCTCCACAGTGCCGGTTTCCACCGGTTTGCCCGCGTACATGACCATGATGTCGTCGGCCATGCCGGCCACGACGCCGAGGTCGTGCGTGATCATGACGACGGCGGCGCCGGTCTCCTCCTGCGCGGTGTGCAGGACTTCCAGGACCTGCGCCTGGATGGTGACGTCCAGCGCCGTCGTCGGTTCGTCCGCAATGAGTACCCGCGGATCGTTGGCGATCGCAATGGCGATCATGACGCGTTGGCGCATGCCTCCGGAGAATTCGTGCGGGAAGGCTTTCAGCCGGTCCTTGGGGCTCGGGATGCCCACCATGCGCAAAAGGTCGACGGCGCGGGCTTCTTTGGCCTGCTTGCTCATGGTCGGGTTGTGGACAGTCAGTGCCTCGATGATCTGGTTGCCCACTGTGTAGACCGGGGTCAGTGAGGATAGCGGGTCCTGGAACACCATGGCGATGTCGTTGCCGCGGTGCTTGCACATGGCTTTGTCGCTGAGGCCCAGGAGTTCCTTGCCCTTGAAGCGCACGGAGCCGGTGATGTCGGCGGTTTCGGGGAGGAGACCCATGATGGCCATGGACGTCACGGACTTTCCCGAGCCGGATTCGCCCACGATGCCCAGGGTCTTGCCCGGCATGAGGTCGAAGTCGACGCCGCGGACCGCATGGACCACGCCGTTCTCGGAGTTGAAGCGGACGTTCAGATCGCGGACGCTGAGGACGGCGTCCCCCGGTGCGTAGAGCCCGGCGTCGCGGAGTCGTTCGGCGGGAGTGATGTTGGTGCTCATTTGTTGATCTTCTTTGCGGTCTTGGTCTTCGCCCGGCCGACGGAGCTGGAGCTGGGGTCGAAGGCGTCACGGAGGCCGTCGTTCATCATGGCCAGTGAACCGGTCAGCAGGAACATGACAGTCAGCGGAACCCAGAACATCCAGGGATAGGAGGACACTTGCCCGGTGGCTTGCCCGATCAGGACACCGAGGCTGACATCGGGGAGCTTGATGCCGATGCCGATGAAGGAGAATGCCACTTCGGCCAGGACCGCACCGGTAATTCCGCGGGTGAAGTCCAGGACCAGCAACGAGCCGATGTTTGGCACCAAGTGGCGCCACACGATCTTGCGCGAAGGAACGCCCATGTATTTTGCGGCCTTGACGTAGTCACGCTGCATCAGCGACATGGACAGGGAGCGCACCAGGCGGGCCGTTCCCATCCAGCTGAAGAACAGCAACACGATGATCAGCAGCATCCAGCTGGGGAGGTCCTTGAGGCCGCCGCTGCCGCTGGTTGCCACGGCCACCACAAGGATGGCGGGCATCATAATGAGGGCTTCGAGGATGAACAGCATGGTGGCGTCCACCTTGCCGCCGAAGAACGCCATGGTGCAGCCGTAGACAGCGGAGATCAGTACCGATACCCCGCCGACGATCAGGCCGATCAGGATCGAGATCCTGGTGCCTTCAACGATCAAGGCCAGCAGGTCGATACCGGCCTGCGAGGTGCCTAGGAGGTGATCGGGCGAGGGCCCCATGCCGATGTTGAGGGGATCGATGGTGTCCTTGTCCCAAGAGGTCAGGAAGCCGCCGAACCAGGAGAACAGAAAGAGTGCAAGGAAGATGAACAGGCCGGCGACTGCCGTCCGGTTCCGCATGAAGCGCCGGAAGATAATCCGGGACTTCGCAATAACCACGTCCGCGTTGTCGGCAACCCGGGACTCGTCAATTTCCGCAATGGGATCGATGATGTTCGTCATTACTGGACCCTCACTCGTGGATCGACCAGTGTGGTGGCGAAGTCGGCAAGGATGGCGCCGACCGCGAAGATCACGGACCCGTAGGCCAGGGTGGCCGTGGCCACGTTCACGTCCTGGAGGCCGATCGACTGGATGCTCCACAGACCGATGCCCGGCCAGGCGAAGATTGCCTCCGCGAAGAAACCGCCGGTGAAGATCGCCGGAATGGTGAACGCGATGCTCTGTGCCACCGGAATGAAGGAGACGCGGAGGGCGTGCCGGCTGATGGCCTGGTTCCGGGTGAGCCCCTTGGCCCGGGCGGTGCGGACGAAGTCCGCGTTCACGTTGTCCAGGAGGTACTGCCGTTGGGCGATCTGGTAGCCCGCCCACCCGAAGATGGTCATTGCGAAGGTGGGCACGGCGTAGTGGGCCACCATGTCAACGAAAGCCGGCCAGCCTGGTTCGATTCCCGGCGTCGAAATACCGGTCACGAAGAAGATGCGCTCCCCCACGGCCTCGTTGATGCCGATGGCTCCCAGCTGGACCAGGAAGTAGGCGATGGGTGCGGGCAGGATGTGGACCAAGTAGCTGTAGGACGTGATGACACGGTCCTGGAACTTGTATTGCCGGGCAGCGGAGTACACGCCGAGTGCGACGCCGATGACCAGCGTCAGGATGATCGAGGCGATGAACAGGCGGGTGGAGACCAGCACGCGGTCAGCGAACTCTGCGTTGACGTAGGCGCCGTTCGGGCTGCGGCCCCAGTCCCAGCGGGTGATGATGCCGCCGAGCCACTGAACATAGCGTTCCCAGGGACTCAGGTCCGGATCGAGGCCCAGGCCCCGGAAGGAGGCTGCCACCTGTTCAGGGGTTGGCCGTGGAATTTTTTCCTGCTCGAGGACTGCCGGCTTGAGCGAGGTGACTGCCAGGAAGTAGCCTGCGCTCGTGGTCAGGAAGATCATGATCAGGTAGATTCCCGACCGCTTCATCAGATATTTCAGCATGTCGGGCGACTGCCCCGGATCGTGGCAAAACTCAAAGCTCGTCCTTCCGCGGTTCCCGGCTGTGGCCGGTGTCAGCTACGAATTGGCGCAACGGGAAATTGGTCCCCCGCACCCCTTCAGTGAACACCAGCCCTGTATGGCATGCGTCACATTCAAGAGGAAACTACCACAATAACTGCTTCACGTTTTGCTTCAAGGCGTCCAGTTTCGCCCCTGCAGCCAGATTGTTATGTGCAGACTGCGTCACGATCACGGTGCCGCAGACACTAATGCGCGTACAGCGGCACCGATGGGGGCGCCAACAGGGAATACTGCGCGGCTCGTGTGGCTAGGCGCCGCTCAGCAGGCGGGTGACCAGCTCACGCCAGGAGTCGGTGAGGCGCGTGGGCGAAATGCCGCGGGCGCGAACGTCGTCGACTATTCGCTCAGGGTCCAGCGCGTAGGTCAGGGACATCGCCATCACCCAGGGATCCGCGATTCCCGCCTCCCGCAGCAGGACCTCCATATGTCGATGCGAAAGCTTGGTCGCGGGGACATCGAACCTGTTGCGGGTGGCAGCACCGGCGGCCTTCAATAGCTCGCCATTTTCAAGGACAAAGTAGATGCGACCCTCCCCGAACGCAATGAGCCGCTCAAGAGGTTCCACTCCCGGGCCAAGCGGCGGCGGTCCGAACATGAAGCCTCGCTGGAACTCCGACTCAGAGTCACTCAACAGGGTCATCATGAGCCCGGCACGGCTGCCGAACCGGCGGAAGACGGTCCCCTTGCCAACCTCGGCCTTGCAGGCGAGCGCATCCATAGTGAGTGCTTCGGCCCCGAACTCGTCCACCAGCTCCCGGGCAGCACAAATGAGCCGCTCACGGTTCCGCGCGGCGTCGCTGCGCTCGTGGGGTGCGCCTAACGGCACATCCGGCTGGAGGGGGATCGAGCTCACAAAAAACATTCTAGACCCGGGAATACAAAGCGGACCGTGGTCCGTTTAGTATCAGTGAAGGCTCCAAAGCCCAGAGACAACGCAGGCCCGGTACCGCACGGCACCAGGCCCGACTTTTAGGAGACACCATGTCCAAGAGCACCGTTCTGACCCTCGTCGGCAGCCTCCGCGCCGATTCCCACAACAAGAAGCTCGCCGAAGCCATCCAACTGAACGCACCGGAAAACGTTGACGTCCAGATCCACGGCTCGCTGGGCAGCATCCCCTTCTACAACGAGGACATCGACGTCGAAGGCCAGGTTCCGGCCGAAGCAGCCGCCCTGCGCGCCGCCGCAGCCGAGGCCGACACCCTCCTGCTCGTCACCCCTGAGCACAACGGCACCATGCCGGCGTCCCTGAAGAACGCCATCGACTGGCTGTCCCGCCCCTTCGGCGCCGGGGCCCTCGCCGGCAAGCCCACCGCCGTCGTCGGAACCGCTTTCGGCCAGTTCGGTGGCGTCTGGGCGCAGGACGAAGCCCGCAAGGCAGTCGGCATCGCCGGCGCCAAGGTCCTCGAGGACGTCAAGCTGGCCGTCCCGGGTTCCATGATCCGCTTCGCCGAACTGCACCCGAAGGACGACGCGGAGGTCGTTGAGCAGATCAAGGGCATCTTCGAGCCCCTGACCGCTGTCCAGGATGAAGAAGAAGCAGCAGCCTAGCCTTCCGCCGCACCGGCCCCCGTTCCGCTTTATGGCGGCGCGGGGGCTTTTGCGTTCCTGACGGCTTGAGCGTGACCAACTCTTGTCCGAACCGTCACCGTAGCGGCATTTTGATCCCCGCCGCCCCGGCCTACCGTTGAATTACAGGTGGACGGACAGGAGCGTGGGGCTGTCATGCATGCCGGACGGGGAGCCAAAAGCACGACGACGATCGCGGCTGCCTGCCTGGTGTTCGCCCTGTGGCTGGCTGGCTGCACTTCGGTTCCCGTTGGTCCCGCAAGCACCAGCCCCTTGCCCTCTGTGAGCGTGACGCCGCTTCCGTCTGCCCCGTCCCCAACGCCGCCTGGTTCAACGCCGGGCATTCCGACTGTTGCCGTCCCCGTTCCGCCCACGGCGGGAAGCCCCGCTCCGACGCCATCCGCCACCGCTACCGCTCCTACCGAACCCGCCGGAACACCTTCTCCTGATGCAACTGGACCGGCCGAGCCGGAGCCTTCCCGGGAAGCCGGCACCGAAACGCCCGAGCCCTCTCCGACTACCGTCTCCCCGTCCGCTTCCGCGGCCGTGATTCCCATCGATTCCGACGTCTCCGGCCCGGCGGTCTACTACGTGGCAATCGACGACGGCGGCGCGCGGGGCGTGCGGTTCGGCTGCAATGACAGCCTGGTCCCGGTCCGGGGCGCAGCCGTTCCCGGTGATCCGTTATCGGTGGCGTTGAGTCGCCTGCTGGAAGCCGGAATGCCGCTGGACAGCGACGCCGCACTGTACGACGCACTGGCCGACTCGTCGCTGCGGTACCTCTCCGGTTACATGAACGGCTCCGTGGTGGTGGTGAACCTCAGCGGATCACTGCGGCCCGGAGGTATATGCGACATCCCTCGGATCCAGGCCCAACTGACGCACACCATCGTGTCAGCAAGCGGGGCTACCCGGGCCGAGATCTACATCAACGGCAGGACTCTCACCGAGGCACTGAGCGTGCGGTGACGCGTCCGGTACGGGCTAAGCTGTCGCGATAGCCAGCACACGTCGGAGGGCCCAGGCCACGCGCAACAGGGCCAGGACGCAGGCGAAGGCCAACACAAAGACCACGGCCTCGGGAATCCACAGCCCGCCGGGGCCATCACCTTCAAGAACCACCGTGACCAGGGCGGCCACCACCAGCAGGCCCAGCCCGGGAATGGCGAACAGGAAGACTTCGCCGATCTGCCGACGATGGGTGGCCGTCAGCTTTTCCAAAGGCAGTTCCCGCTGGCCCGGCGCCGACTTCTTCCCGAGAACGTTGATCAGCATGGAGACACTGGTGAGCGTGAGTCCGGCTGTCGCGCCCGCCAAGGTGGCGAGGGTTTGGAAGAGCGCCCGCCGCGCACCGGCGTCGACGTCCTCCAACAAAAGCGGCCACCCGGCAAGCAACGGGATCCCCAGCCAGGCCAGCACCAGCAGGACAGCCCACAAGTAGTCGGCTGCCTGGTGCAGCAGGAACCATCGCCAGACGGTCCAGTGGCGTCCTGTGCGCTCGACATCAACCCCGTACAAGCTCATGGCCCGCACCGCCTTGTTTCTCCAGGGCGTCCTCCGCAGCGGCGGCCATGGCACCACGGACAGCTGCCATTCCTCCGGCGACGATCTCCGGAACCTGGGCGGAGTCGGCGGAGCCCGTGATCGCTGGCAAAGTCCGTTCGAAGAAGGCCTCATTGTCGCGGGCCTGCCTGTTGAGGATGGCGATGGCTTCTGCCACCGATTTCCGGGGGTCGTTGAAGACGTCGGCGTCAACCTCAACGTGCGATATGAAACGCTCCTTCAACAGGTCCACTACCTCGCGGTCACCTGTCAGGGAATCCTTTCCCTCTGCCACCACGTAGTCGAAGTGCTCCACGGAACCGGCCCTGCGGAAGAGATCGATGAGTTGTTGGATGCGGTCCCTGATCCGCTGCTTGTCCTCAGCTTTACCTGACCTGCCCACCGTGAGGGAGATCCGGAAGGTGCCCTCGGTCATCAATCGGGAGGTGCTGTCCAAGACGTCCGCCCATTCGCCTTCCATGAGCTTGCCGGAGAGGCGTTCTGCGGGAATCGCGAATTCGAAGCGGCTGACCTCCAACCTGGCCAGGATCTCCTCCACATCCTCGCGGACCACCGGAACCAGGCTCGGCTCCATCCCCACCATGCCGCCGAGGTACTCCCCCATCCTGGACGCTCGGGGACCATTGCCGCTGGTCAACACCGCGATGACGTTCCGCTTCAAGAAGGCAAAGTACGTAGTCTCCAGCAAGTGGTCGCCGGGAGCCAGGGGCAAAGGCTTGCGGCGCCCCAGGGCATCGCCAACGCTGGGCAGGTTCGTTTCCCTGACACGGTCCAGCAGCACCACCGGATGGGGCGTCAAGGCCACCGCCTGGGCCAGAAGCACAGTGCCATCGACACTCGTGAAGCGGCGGTCCACCCCGGCTTCCTGGGCGTTCTTGAGTACCTCGGCCACCCGACGTGCTGGAAACGGGCGGCCCAACGCATCCCCGTTCAGTTGCTCGATGCGCCAGAACTGCACACTGCGTCTTGCCATCCGCCCTCCCTGGCAGTAACTGCTGATTCGGCTTCCAAGCTACCGGCGAGGTCCGACACTAAAGCCAGGTGTCGTCGTCGTGCGCTTTCACCAGCTTCACAGGCGGTATTTCGGCCCCGGTGCGAACAATGCGTCCATTTCGTCGTGGCTGCGCGTGCCTGCCAAGCCTGCCCAGTTGCCGTCTCCCAGAATTTCGGTGGCCACTCGCGCCACCTTGGCGTAGGCCGCCTTGGCTGCGTTGCCGCCGATGCTGACGCGACGGACGCCGGCGTCGTGCAGTTCCAACGGCGACGGCGCCCCGACGCCTGCCAAGGCGTTCAGCGGTGCCGGTATCCGGTTGGAGAGCTCATGCAGGACGTGCAGATCCACCACGCCGGGAACGAAAACTCCGTCCGCTCCTGCGGTGATGTACCGCTCGGCCCGCTGCAGGGTCTCGTCGTAGGCCGTTTCGGGGAACCGGCCCGACAAGTAGGTATCGGTCCGGGCGTTGATGAACAAAGGTATCCCGCGCTCATCCGCAACGGCCCGGATCAAGGCAATCCTGCGTGACTGCTCATCGATGTCCGTGAGCGGCTCCGCGGCCGAGTCTTCAATGTTGATGCCCACAGCGCCTGCGTCCAGGACCGCATGGACGGTGGCACGGAGTTCGTCATCAGTGCGTCCGTAGCCCGTCTCGATGTCGGCCGTGACCGGCAGCCGGGTGGCCCCCACCACGCGCCCCAGCGCGGCCATCGCCAGACCCCATGGCACATGGTCGCCGTCCCGGAAACCCAGGCTCCAGGAGACCGCCGAGCTGGAGGTTGCGATCGCCGTCGCGCCTGCTTCCTGCACGACGCGGGCTGAGGCGGCGTCCCAAACATTCACCAGGACCAGCGGCGTGGGACCGGCGTCGTGGAGCTTGTGGAAGTGTTCGGCTTTGGTCACGGATCCCCGGTGCGGTGTCATAGCTACATTCCAGCCCTTCCCGATCGCGGCGTAAAGCTCCGGGCGGGAAACTCATCGCCATGTTTAGAAACAACTGTTGCCTAATTGGCAACATCAGGGAGTATCCTGTCAGTGTGACCCACGAAACATTGGATGCCGGCACAACGCTGCCCGCTGAAGCCATCGACGCCATTGAGCGGGCCGCCACGGCCGCCCACCCGCACGAGGAATTGTTCTCCGCGCGGGCTGCCAACATCAAGCAGTCTGCTGTACGGGATGTCTTCGACATCTCCATGCGGCCAGGCCTTGTCTCCCTCGCCGGAGGCAACCCCTACCTGCAGTCGCTCCCCCTCGAGAAGCTGGGCCAAACTGCAGCCCGCATCATCGCCGAAGAAGGCATGACCGCACTGCAGTACGGGGGCGGCCAGGGCACCGAAGAACTCCGAACCCAGATCTGCGAGATCATGGCCGCAGAGGGAATCACCGATGCCCTCCCGGAAAACGTAGTCATCACTGCCGGCTCCCAGTCGGCGCAGGACGTAGCCACAAAGGTCTTCTGCAACCCTGGGGATGTTGTCCTGGTGGAAAACCCCACTTACGTAGGTGCTTTGAATACGTTCGAGGCCTACCAGGTGGAGGTGGAGCCGATCGACATGGACGACGACGGCCTGGTACCTGAGGTGCTCGAAGCCAGGATCGCGGCGCTCCAAGCCGAAGGCAAGAACATCAAGTTCCTCTACACCATCCCCAACTTCAACAACCCTTCGGGCATCACCTTGGCCTCGGACCGCAGGCAGCGGATCGTCGATATATGCCGCGAAGCGAATATCATTGTCCTGGAGGACAACCCCTACGGGCTGCTGCGGTTCGATGGCCACCCGATCTCTCCAATGCGCGCGGCCAATCCCGACGACGTGATCTACCTGGGATCGTTCTCCAAGATCTTCGCTCCTGGGCTACGCATTGGCTGGGCGCTTGTTCCCGCCCACCTGCAGCGGCGCTTCTACTTGGCCTCCGAGGCCGTGACACTGTGTCCGCCGCCCCTGAATCAGATGCTCGTCTCGGCATATCTTCGCGAGTACGACTGGAAGGGACAGATCGACACCTACCGCACCCTCTATTCGGAACGCTGCGAGGCACTGCTGTCCGCCCTTGGCACCTACATGCCGGCGGGCCTGAGCTGGACCCGGCCCGATGGCGGCTTCTTCGTCTGGGTCACCCTGCCAGAGGGCGTGGACACGTATCCGCTGCTGGCCAAGGCCATCGATGCCGGGGTTGTCTTCATTCCCGGGGCAGCCTTCACTCCGGCAGACGGACCCTCCAACAAGCTCCGCCTCGCCTTCAGCGCCGTACCCCCGGATACGATTACCGAAGGCGTCCGCCGCTTGGCGCCCGTCCTGGCAGAAGCCATCGAAGCCACCACTGAAGGAGCAGCACAATGACCGGAGTTGTGATTGTCGGAGTAGACGGCAGCGAGACGGCAATGCGTGCGGCGCAGGCCGCCCAGCAGTTGGCCATCGGCTTGGGAGCAAGCCTGCGGGTCGTCAGCGCTTTCGACAGCAACCGGACCGAGGTGGTGGAAATCGGCACCGACAAGTGGATCGTGTCCGACGCCGCCGAAGCGGAAACCGTAGCCCGCACTGTGGCCGAGCGCCTGGCTCACGACGGCCTGGAGGTGACCTACTCTGCCGCCCGCGGCAAGCCGGGTGAAGCCCTGGTGAAGGAAGCCGAAGTACAGGATGCCCGACTGATCGTGGTGGGTAACCGACGCATGCAGGGGCTGGGGCGGGTCTTGGGAAGCGTAGCCAACACCGTGGCCCACACAGCTCCCTGCGACGTCTACATCGCGAAGACCGACCAGCCGTAAAGCGAGCTGAATCACGCCGCCGGGTGGGGAGGCTCACCCGGCATTTGGCGTATTTTGGGCCTCGCCCCTGAAGTCACCGTTATAAAATCGAAATGCCCCCAATGGCGAGAGCCACCTCCATTTCATCTGACTTCAGGGGATCCTTCTTTGCTTACTTTGCAGCCGCGCCAGCGCGTCGGACACGACATCCTGCTTGCCCGCCACGGCAACCACATCAGCACGATGCGCTACGACCGCGCCAACGACCGCATCGTCGCGATGCTCGACGACGGCTCCTGGGACAGCGCCCCCAACATGATCTCCCCGAGCATTGATATGCCGGAGACCATCGGCAGCGTCTTCCGCAAAGACTGGCGTTTCCTGTCCGTGGCCTGCATTGCCATGGTCACCGTGGCAGCCGTGGCTATGGGAATCAGCGTGGAGATGGCCAACCACATGTCCACCACCGAGCTCCAGGCCCTGCTGGTCAACTACCCGGCGTTTTAGCGGTTTCGCGCTGCCGTTCCGGCTCAGCCACCTCAGCACCGGGCATGCTTTCACGGAAATCGAGTGCCAGCTTGCCTCTCCTGCGCCGCAGCACCAGGATCACCACCCCGACCGCCAGCCAGGCAGCTCCCAGCAGGTACGTGAACCAAGCGAGCGACGTCCACAGCCACGCAATGAAGCCGAATCCGAGAACCGGCATGATCAGGTTTCGCAGAGCCCCCACGGCTCCCCGCTGGCGCATGTCGAAGAACAACACCTTGATCGTGGCAAGGTTCACCACGGCGAAGGCGATCAATGCGCCGAAGTTGATCATGTACACGGCCTGCTCCAGCGTGATGAACAGGGCAACCAGGGACACCGCAGAGACAAGCAGTGCGGCCACGAACGGAGTCCGGAAGCGGGGCTGCAGTTTCGCCACTGCGCCCGGCAGGATCCCGTCCCGCCCCATGGCATAGATAACCCGGCTGACACTCATCTGGGCCGCGGTCCCGCAGAGGACCAGGCCGCCGAGGTTCACCAGCACGAACACCACCATGAGCACACCTCCTCCGGCGCGCTGCATCAACTCGGTTCCCGCGGCGTCGAGGTTCTCCAGTGACCTCCACTCCGGAGCGATGAGACTGCCCGCAACGGAAAACAGGGTGTAGCCCAGACCCGCGAAGAGCGTAGACAGCATGATTCCGCGCGGCACGTCCCTCTTTGGATGACGGGTCTCTTCGGACAGGGTGGCGACGCCGTCGAATCCCAAGAACGCGAAGGCTACGATTGCCGCGGCGGCCATGACAGGCGCCACTCCACCGTCACCCAACGACAGGGGCCGAACGACATTCTCCAGGTTCAGGGCCGGGGCATTGATGACGGCCAGCACCAGGAAAACGAGAATGACCAAGGCCGAGGCCGTCACCACCACAAAGTTCATCTTCTTGATCCAGGCCACGCCGATCACGCTGAAGACACCTACCAGCACCAGGCAAGCCAGCACCGCCAGCTGCGGTGGTATACCGGGCAGCAGGCTATTGAGGTAGAGGCCGAAAAGCAGGAAGTTGACCATGGGCAGGAACAGGTAGTCCAGCATCATGGCCCAACCCACCAGGAAACCCACCGGCTTGCCGAAGGCGTGCGAAGCATAGGCGTAGGCGCCTCCTGTAACCGGGACGTGGCGCGCCATCTGGCCGTAGCTGTGGGCCGTGAACAACATGGCAACCAGGGCGGCAAGATAGGCCGCGGGTAGGTGTCCATCGCTGATTTCAGTGCCGGCGCCATAGACAGCCACTACGGACAGGATGCCCATGGACGTCAGGCCGAAGGCGATCAGCGAAGGCAGCCCAAGGACGCGCTTGAGCGTGGGCCCCGCCGGACGGATGTCCGACGCGGAGGTTGGGGTGGTGTACATGGCAGGTCTCCTCGAAGCGATCCACATCACATAAATGAACGGTATTCATTAGAGTAAGGGGGCGCAGGCACATCTGACTAGCTTTGGTATCCCAAAACTTCTGACGGCGAGTATTTTCGATGGGACTTGCCGTAATGGTGCGCCATTTTCGGCCACCCCTACTCGTGTTCACATTTCTGGTATACCATCTACTCAAACGATTGGCGACAGGATCCGAGATGACTACTTACTCTTTGCTTGCGGAAATCCAAGGAACGCCCCCCGGCGTACCGCCGCTCCTGGTCACACCTGGCTTTGTGGATGCACACATACATCCGGACAAGACCTCCTGGGGTTCCGGCTGGCTGTCCCGTTCGCCATCGCCGCTGCTGAGTGACCTCATCGCCAATGACCTCCACGCCCAGCTTGCCTTTGACGACGACGTCGAGAGCCGTGCCTACGCGTTGATGAAACAGGCCGTCCTCAACGGGACCATGTCCATGCGGGCACATGTTGACGTCGCCACGCAGCTGGGACTCAACAACATCCATGGCGTCCGGGCAGCCGCGGACCGCCTGGCGCCCTTTCTGGAGGTCCAGATTGTTGCTTTTCCGCAGTTCGGCCTGCTGAGCAACCCCGGCACGTTCGACCTCATGGAGGCGTCCTTGGCGGAGGGAGCAGACCTGGTGGGCGGCATCGATCCGGCATCCGTGGACGGAGACTTGCACGGCCATGTGGATGCCGTGTTCGGACTGGCGAACAAGCACGGCCGCGACGTTGACATCCATCTTCACGACACAGGCAGCGAGGGTCTACGGCAGTTGCGGCTGTTGGCGCAGCGCACCGTGGCGGAAGGAATGCAGGGACGCGTCACGATCGGGCACGCATTTGCAGTCTGCGATCCCCAGGAACCGGAACTACCGGCCACCTTGGATGCCATGGGAGAGGCAGGCATGTGGATGGCAACCTGTGCCTTGGGCGCGGATCCGGTACCGGACCTGCAGCTCCTGGCCCGCCATGGCGTCAAAGTTGCCTTGGGATCGGACGGCGTCAGGGACGCGTGGTCACCCTTCGGTACCGGCAGCATGGTGGACCGCATGCATCTTTTGGGCTACCGGACAGGCGCCCTGACCGACGCGGACCTTGAGCGCTGTTTCGGGATCGCAACCACTGCCGGTGCGGAGCTCGTGGGTTCGGCGGCAGTGCGCAGCTTCTCCGGCGCCAGTTCCAAGGACCGGCTCGAATTCACCGCGAACTCGATTCCTGAGTTGGTGGTCAACCGCCCCGGTCCTCTGAGGGTCATCCGGGACGGGCAGCACATCTCGTTGTAGCCTCTGCTGTCCGTGTGGCCGTTTCGCCAAAGCCTGCGGCGCGTGTGCCCGGAACTAAAGCATCCATTCCCGCAACAGCCACCACAGGCCGGCAATCACTACCCCGCCAAACAACGAACCCGCGATGACCTGACCCAGGGTGTGGGCGCGGAGCACCACGCGTGACCAACCCACGGCGGGCACCAAAAGAAACAACGGCAGCCAGGCGGGGCCAAACATCAATACGACGATGACCACGGCCGCTGCCAGGGCTGATGCGTGCCCGCTCATCTTCCAGAAGGCACTCACCACCGCCAAGACCGCGATGCCACCGATGAGGGCGATGATCATCACCGAGACGCTCACCGGGCCGTTCAGCAGCTGCAGCACCACCAGGCCGATCACCACTGATACCAAGGCCATCAGAAGCAACGCCGGGCGTTGCCGCCTGTCGCTGACGTGATGATCCGTGATCTTGCCAAGCCTGACCAGCACCAGAACGTAGGCCAGCGGCAGGACCGACACAAAGAAGGCTCCCAGCAGGCCGAACCCCACAGTCCCGGGGAACCCGGGCTCGATCGCCGGACTGATCAACAGCAGGACCGTCACCACTATGGGCGGCTGAAAGACTTCCGTCAGCACACGGGCAACGGTGCGCCATGGTCCCGTCAACAGTTGGGCGGACACACGTGCGGATTCGCCAGCCGTCACGCCGTCGTTCTGCACTGCGGCACGGTTCGTGGCCGTTTTGCGGTCAATCAAGCAACAGTGCCGGTTCTTCGAGGATGGATGCGACGTCGGCCATGAACCGCGCCGACAGGTCGCCGTCCACCACCCGGTGGTCGAACGAACCGCCAAGCGTGGTGATCCAGCGCGGAATAACCTCACCGTCCAGGACCCACGGCTTCTGCTTGATGGTTCCAAACGCAATGATGGCGACTTCGCCCGGGTTGATGATGGGGGTTCCGGTATCGATCCCGAGGGCGCCGATGTTGGTAACGGTCAGGGTTCCACCCTGCATCTCAGCGGGCTGCGTCTTGCCTGCACGGGCTTTGGTGGCCAACTCTCCGAGGGCAAGAGCCAGTTCCTTGAGTGAGAGATCCTGGGCATCCTTGATGTTGGGCACCATGAGACCACGCGGGGTTGCGGCGGCAATACCCAGGTTCATGTAGTGCTTGACCTGGATCTCGGCTCCACCGTTGCCGTCGGCGTTGTCCACCCAGGTGGCGTTAACGCTGGGGTTGCGTGCGGCGGCCCAAATGACGGCCTTGGCGAGGATGAGCAGGGGCGATACCTTGATGCCCTCGAAGTCGCGGGAAACCTTGAGCCGCTTGACGAACTCCATGGTGCGGCTGGCGTCAACGTCCACAAAAATGCTGACGTGCGGAGCCGAGAACGCAGAATCCACCATCGCTTTCGCTGTGGCCTTGCGTACGCCCTTCACCGGAACGCGCTCAATTCTCTGGTCCTGCGGTTTCCTGGACGCACCCCAGAACGAGTCAGCCTTGTCCAGCTCGGCGTCACGCTGCGCCTGGTAGCTCACCAGGTCCTCGCGGGTCACCTCGCCGCGCTGTCCGGTGGCCACGACGTCAGCGAGGTCAATGCCGAGATCGCGGGCGAACTTGCGAACCGGCGGCTTGGCCAGAACCTTGCTCACCAAACCACTGATGGTGCCGCTGATGGCCGCGCTGCGGGAGGCCACAGTCTGCTGCGGCGAGGTGGCCTGCTGCGGCGTGGTGGGCTGCTGCGGCGTGGCAGTCTGCTGCGCTGCGGTGGCGGGCGCGACGACGGCGGGGGCCGGCGTCGTGCGGTGAGGAACCGGAGTTTCGGCTGCTTTGGCTTCCAGCACCGCTTGGTGGTCCTGGACTGTTCCTTCGGCGTTCTCGGCGACCGTAACTGCCTCGGCAGAAGCTCCAACCGGGCGTTTGCGGGCGCGGCGCTTGACGGCGTCGGCTTTGGGTCCGGAACCCACCAAGGGACCACCGGCAGGCTGCTCCCCTGCTTCGTCAGGGAGCTTCCCGTAGACCGGCGTGAAAACGTCATCCCCGGCCGGCGCGGCAGAAGGAGCCTGCGCGGCTGGTTCGGCGTCCCCGTACTGACCCTCCGCAACGGCAATGATGGCCGTTCCGACCTCCACTGTGATGCCTTCTGCGACCAACAACTCCGTGACGGTCCCGGCGAATGGCGACGGCAACTCAACAAGTGACTTGGCGGTCTCGATCTCACACAGGACATCATTGATGGCAACGATGTCGCCGGGCTTGACCTTCCAGGCCACAACCTCTGCCTCGGTCAAGCCCTCGCCGACGTCCGGCAGGTTGAATTTCTTTACAGTCACAGTGGTCCTCGATTTCCGTGCGCCCGGCAGTGGGCCGGGCTGGATCAGGGCGGTTTAGTAGGCCAGGGAGCGGTCGAGCGCTTCGAGGATCTTGTCGATGTCCGGCAAGTAGTCCTCTTCCACCTTGGCAACGGGATAGGGCATGTGGAAGCCGCCCACGCGGATGACAGGCGCTTCCAGGTGCAGGAAGGCCCGCTCGCTGATGCGCGCTGCGATCTCGCCGCCGATGCCGCCGAACGTCGGTGCCTCGTGGGCAACGATCAGACGGCCGGTCTTCTTGACGGATGCTTCCACGGTGTCGAAGTCCAACGGGGAGATGGAGCGGAGGTCGATGACTTCGACGCTCCGGCCGTCTTCCGTGGCCGCGTTTGCCGCAGCCAGCGCGACCGGTACCAAAGGTCCGTAAGCCACAATGGTGGCGTCGGTGCCTTCACGGACCACGTGGGCCTTGAATGGGTCTTCGGAGAGGCCGGGATTCTCGACGTCCACCTCGCCCTTGAGCCAGTAACGGCGCTTGGGTTCGAAGAAGATCACGGGATCCTGGCACTCGATGGCCTTCTGGATCATCCAGTAGGCGTCGTGGGCATTGGATGGCGAAATGATGCGCAGGCCTGCCGTGTGCGCAAACAGGGCTTCCGGCGATTCCGAGTGGTGCTCGATCGAGCCGATGCCGCCGCCGTACGGGATGCGGATGACCACGGGAACGGTCAGTTTGCCGAGGCTGCGCGAGTGGATCTTGGCCAGCTGCGTGGTGATCTGGTTGAACGCCGGGTAGACGAAGCCATCGAACTGGATCTCGCACACAGGGAAGTAACCACGAAGGGCCAGGCCGATGGCGGTTCCAACAATGCCGGACTCGGCCAGCGGGGTATCCAGGACACGGTCGTCGCCGAATTCCTTGATGAGGCCGTCGGTCACGCGGTAGACACCACCCAAGTGTCCGATGTCCTCGCCCATCAGGAGTGACTTGGGGTTGCTCGTCAGCGTTGCACGAAGGCCCTCATTGATGGCCTTCGCAATGGTCATGGTCGCCATCAGTTAGCTGCCTCCTGGTCGCTCTCAAAGCCGGCCGAGTATTCCTCGAACCAAGCCAGTTCCTCTGCAATCAACGGGTGCTGTTCGGCATAAACGCTGGCAAAAGCGCCCCGAATGTCCGGGACTTCAAGCCCATGAGTGGTGCTCCGGACGTACTTCGCCAGCTCGTCGCCGTCGGCCTTGACCTGATCGAAGAACGCCTCGTCAGCAAGGCCCTCGGCGCGCAAGTACTTCTCCAGGCGGTCCAGGGGATCCTTCTCCCGCCAAGCAGCTTCCTCGGCGGATTCCCTGTACTTGGTGGGATCGTCCGCAGTGGTGTGGGCACCAACTCGGTAGGTGTAGGCCTCGATCAGCACGGGGCCACGGCCCTCGCGGGCGTGCTCGAGGGCCCACTCCGTGACGGCGTGCACGGCGATGACATCGTTGCCGTCAACGCGGATTCCGGGGAAGCCGTAACCCTTGGCGCGGTTGGCCAGCGGAACCTTGGTCTGGACTTCCGTGGGCACGGAAATGGCCCAGTGGTTGTTTTGGCAGAAGAACACCACCGGGGCGTCGTAGGAGGCTGCGAAGACCATGGACTCGTGGACGTCGCCTTCGGAACTGGCGCCATCGCCAAAGTACGCAATGACGGCGGCCTTGGGATCGGTGGAGTCCGAGGCTGCCGCGGTCCTCTGGTCCCGCTGGATGCCCATGGCATAGCCCACGGCATGCAGTGTCTGCGCAGCGAGGACCAGGGTGTAGAGGTGGAAGTTGTTCTCGCGCGGATCCCAACCACCGTTGGAGACTCCGCGGAACTGCTTGAGCAGCTCGGCAAGGTCCACGTTGCGGACAAGCGCGACGCCGTGCTCGCGGTACGTGGGGAAAATATAGTCCTGTGCCTGGCTGGCGTGGCCCGAACCGATCTGTGCGGCCTCCTGGCCGGTCAGCGGCACCCACAAGGCAAGCTCACCTTGGCGCTGCAGCGCGGTGGCCTCTTGGTCGAAGCGACGGATCCGGGCCATGTCGGTGTAGAAAACACGGAGCTTCTCGGGGTCGATCCGCTTGGCGTAGTCCGAGAAGACAGGATCGGTACCCAGCTTCCCGTCAGGCCCGAGCAACTGAACCATTTCCACAGGTTCGCCTGGCGCGGCTGCTGCCGCGGAGGTTGCCGCGAGAGTTTCGTCCGTCCCGGGGGGCAGTTGTGTCGAGCCCATTCCGTCTCCTTGCTTGCCACGGCGGAAGGCCTGGCAATGTCTGTCGCTGGGATATATGCCCATTCCGGAATGCATTCCGGAATGGGCATATATTTTGGCTTTCGCCCTTTACTTTATCGGCAGTAAGTAGCGTTGGCGCATTTGTTAACCACTAGGAACCTTGCGGAGCCTTTGTATAACCTGCACATAGTTTCAGGAATCGGGTGTTCGCTTCAGCTTCGCCGATGCTGACGCGGACCCCCTCGTTTCCGAACGCTCGGACGGACAGGGCCTGCTCAGCCGCCAAGGCAGCAAATTCGCCGCTGTTCGCCCCCAAATTCAACCAAACAAAGTTGCCTTGAGCCTCGGGAACGAACCAACCAAGGTCCCGCAAACCGGCCGTCACTCGGTCCCGCTCCTCCACCAGGCTTTGTACCCTTTCCACAACCTGATCGAAATTCTCGATGGAGGTCACTGCGGCGCGTTCCGCAATTTGGGAAACAGCGAACGGAGTAGCCGTGACGCGAAGGTGCTGGGTCAGCAGTGGTCCTGAAACGCTGTAGCCAACGCGCAGACCGGCAAGGCCGTGAGCCTTGGAGAAAGTCCTCAGCACCACCACGTTCGGGTACTCGCGGTAGAGCTTGATGCCGTCCACTGCTTCAGGGTCGCGAACGAATTCCTGGTACGCCTCGTCAATCACAACCACCACATTGGCCGGTACGGACTGGATGAAGTGTTCCGTTTCCTCTGCGGTGAGGATAGGACCGGTGGGGTTGTTGGGCGTGCACAGGAGAATCACCTTGGTACGTACCGTCACCGCGGCAGCCATTGTCTCGAGGTCGTGCCGGCCGTCCGCTAGCAGGGGAATCTGCACGCTTGCCGCGCCTGCGAGACCAACACAGATGGGGTAGGCCTCGAAAGAACGCCAGGCATAGATGACTTCGTCGGGCTTGCCGTCGTCGTTCTGACCAGCGAACGTTGCAAGGATCTGGTTCAACGCCCCGAGGCTGCCGGCACCGGTGACGACGTCGTCAGCGGGTACTTCCAGGAAGGCGGCCAGACTGTTGCGCAGTTTGGTAGCAAGGGGATCCGGGTAGCGGTTGATATCGGACTGGTCGGCGATGGCCTGCAACACTGCAGGAATCGGAGGCAGTGGGTTCTCGTTGGACGACAATTTGTAGCTGGTAAGGCCCTCAATCGCTGCGGGGGGTTTTCCCGCCGCGTACTTCGGGAGCCTGTCCACGACCGGGCGAGGGATGACGCCCTCCGGTACGTTGTCAGTAGTAGTCATGGCTTCAAGCCTACTTGCCAGTCCACGGCCGACGTTGTGCCGTTTGTCCGGCCGATTATCAGGCAGATATGAAACCATAGCCCCATGGGTTCAATCATCATTCGTGTCCTCATCAACGGGCTTGCTCTTTGGGTTGCCACCTGGCTGCTGGATGGAATGGATATCTCCACGAGAGCCACCGAGACAGCCGCCTCCAACGCCGGCCTTACCGAGGGTGCCGGCACAGTGGGCATTGTCCTGGCATATCTGTTCATTGGCCTGATATTCGGCCTGGTGAATGCCTTTGTCCGGCCCTTGGTGCGACTGTTGTCGCTCCCGGTGACCATTCTGACCTTGGGCCTGTTCACTGTCGTCATCAATGCGGCCATGTTGTACTTGACGGCTTGGTTGAGCAGCTTTACGCCGGTACACCTCACCCTCGACTCCTTCTTCTGGACAGCCATCCTGGCCTCGATCATCATCAGCATCATTTCGATGGTGGCCGGTCTGATCCCGGGCGCCCGCAGGCGCTAGCGGCAGGAAGACGTCCTCCGCAGGTGCAGCCTTAGCGAGTCCCGGCGTCCGTCTTCGTGTCCCGGACCGTCGGGGGCGAAGCAGGTTGTACCGCCGACGACCGGCCTGGCGCCCTTTCCAGTTTGAACCGCGTCACCTTGGCCACCCCGCCTGTACCCACAACACCCGCAAACACAGCACTTGAAGCCAGCAGTGACTCGTCATGGCTGGCGGCCACCAGCTCTGCTCCTGCCGCGTAGTTCTCCTGGTCATGTCCCGGCCCTATGCCAGGGTCTTCCCCGTCGGTTGTCCTGACTTCGTCGGTCAGGGTCACAGTCACCCTGTCCTTTGTGTCGGGGTTCATCCGGCCATCTGCTGCCGGGACCCAGTCCTGAACGTGTTCCAGATGAAGTGAACTGATGCCGGTTTCGGTGGTGATGCCGCCAACAGGAGCTCCGGCCGTCAGCACATACTTGAGGTCGAATTCGCTGAGGAATGCCTGGTTCTTACCGAGGTTCATGGCGTGAACACCTCCTTGGCTGTGACCGACTGCCACCACTGGATCCCCGGCCGCGGCACCCGCCTCACGGAGGGCTTGGCCAACGGCCGGGACCACCTCTTCGGAGTCGTACCCCAGCGCTTCGCCGATTCCTTGGACGTCGAAGGGATTTGTTGCGGGCGAATCGGGTTGGGTTCCCGGAATGAGGACCATCCATGACGCCGAACCCTTGTTATCAAATCGAATGACCTCAATCTCGCCGTCGTTCCGGGCATGTAGCTTCTGGAGACGCCGAAGGCTTTCAGCCATGGAGGGCTCAATGACCTCAATCGATTCGTTCATTCTTTCGACAGTCACCGGCCTCGGCCGCATGTCGGGAAGAAGAGGTGACTCCAGGACGCCACGCACAACGTCATGCGACCCTGCCCAGAAGGGAAAAGCCAGCGTGGCCAGATTGTGCGTTAGCTCCCGCCCGAAGGGCCAGATCGAACCGGACAATCTCAACTCCTCGAGGCCCAAGACCCGGGGAATGCTGTTCCTGGCCTCAGCCTCCACGTAGTCCCGGTGGCTGGCCCGAACGGATGCGCTGACTGCCACCAATTCCTGGCACACCCGCCCCAGTTCCTTCCGGCTCTCCGCCACCGCGTTGATGGCATCGCAGCCAGTGTCATAGGAGCCGTAGATATATGGCCCCAACTCGTCTTGGACCCGACGAGCCTCTTCTTCGACGCCGAGGAGCTGTTGGACCATTTCATCAAGCTGGCCGGCGCCCCTGAGGAGTTCCTCGAGCTGGAATGAGATCCCGCCTACCCCGCCCCTGATGGCCAGGCTCCCGTCGGGAGCCGGAGGTGAGGGTTTGGGCGCCGCGCCTGCACCCACAGGAGCTGAGTCAGACATCAAGGACCCCGCTCGGCTGAGACGGAGACATTCCGGGAATGGCGCAGCACCAGCGCGGCTGCGCCATCCAGTGACTCCCGGGCACGCATCAGCGCCGAAGCGTGCAAGGCAATGGTGGTCCTATAGGCGCGACCTGCAGGAGAAAGCCAATCCTCCAGTTGCGTCCGCCGCAGAGATGCCAGCACGGTGTCTACCTGGTCAACGCAAACCTTGAGACGCCAGGCGAGCCTCTGGAGATCGTGGCTTCGTGAGGCACATTCCAGGGGGTCGAAAGTGGGCGGGTTGGCTGGAGGCATCAAGCCGACGCTCATGTCCGTTTACTCCATTGGTTGTTCTGATGATCAGTAGCTACGACGCTACGGAGCGCCAGAACCGGACGGAAGCGCCGCCGTCGCGTATGTGGATAACCCGACGGGCCGTCCACATAGCGCCGTCACCAACTCCCGGCGCGTTCGCCAAGCATGAAAGAATAGGCACCATGGCTGAATCCCCTCGCGTGTCCCTTGCTTCCGAACCCCTTGCCCTTGGCGCCCTCGACGGCCGCTACCGCGCCGCCGTCGCGCCGCTGGTTGACTACCTGTCCGAGGCCGCGCTGAACCGCGATCGCGTTCACGTGGAAGTTGAGTGGCTCATCCACCTGACCAGCCAGTCCGTGCTGCCCGGCGCCGGACCGCTGACGGACGAGCAGATCGCCAAACTGCGCGCAATAGTCACCGAATTTGACGCCTCATCGGTCAACGAACTTGCCGAAATCGAAGCCGTCACCGTCCACGACGTCAAGGCCGTGGAGTACTACATCGGGCGTCGCCTGCCCGCCATCGGCATCGAGAACCTCACCGCGATGGTCCACTTCGGCTGCACGTCAGAAGACATCAACAACCTCTCCTACGCGGTGGGCATCAAGGGTGCTGTGGAGGACGTCTGGCTGCCGAACGCCGCGGCCCTGGTCAAGCAGATCGAAGCCATGGCGGGAGAGAACCGCTCGGTCCCCATGCTGTCCCGCACGCACGGCCAGCCCGCAACGCCCACCACGCTGGGCAAGGAACTGGCAGTGATCGCCCACCGCCTGAACCGCCAGTTGGCACGCATCGCCAAAACCGAATACCTCGGCAAGATCAACGGCGCCACCGGCACCTACGCGGCACACGTCGCGTCGGTTCCGAGCGCTGACTGGGAAGCGGTCGCCAAGACGTTCGTCGAGGGTCTCGGCCTTAGCTGGAACCCGCTGACCACCCAGATCGAGAGCCACGACTGGCAGGCAGAGCTCTACGCCGACATCGCGCGCTTCAACCGCATCCTGCACAATGTCTGCACGGATATCTGGAGCTACATCTCCATCGGTTACTTCCGCCAGATCCCGGTTGCAGGCGCCACGGGTTCGTCCACCATGCCGCACAAGGTGAACCCGATCCGCTTCGAGAATGCCGAGGCCAACCTCGAAATCTCGAACGGCCTCCTGGACACTCTCGCCGCCACACTGGTCACCTCCCGCTGGCAGCGCGACCTCACCGACTCCTCCTCGCAGCGCAACATCGGCGTCGCTTTCGGCCACTCGCTTTTGGCGATCTCCAACGTCGCCAAGGGCCTCAAGGCCCTGGACGTCGCCGAGGAAGTCCTCGCAGGCGACCTCGATACCAACTGGGAAGTCCTGGGCGAAGCCATCCAGATGGTCATGCGCGCTGAGGCCATTGCGGGCGTCGACGGCATGGAGAACCCGTACGAGCGCCTCAAGGACCTCACCCGCGGCCAGCGCGTGGACGGTGCCCGCATGCAGGAGTTCGTCCAGGGCCTGGGCCTCTCCGCGGACGCCGAGGCACGCCTGCTCGCTTTGACCCCGGGCAAGTACACCGGCATCGCCGACAAACTGGTAGACCACCTGCAGTAGTACAGGAACGGCCAACGACGGCGGACCGGGGCTAGGTGGGTGCCTTGGTCCGCCGTCTGCGTTAACCCGACGTCGACGCCAGGGCCGTCGCGCCCAACCAGCCGTCGGCGCCTTGCCGGTCCGCGGCGCCCAACCCGCCGTCGGCGCCTATGCCGGTCCGCGGGAATCAACCCGTCCGTAGCCGCCCAAGCCGGCGTCGGTGTCACCCCCGGCTGCCGACACCTAAGCTGGTAAGCGGAAGTGCGTTCCTTCCCAGTTGCTGATCGCAGCATCGCGCTTGACCCTCGAAACACGGCGTGTCTGGCTGTTCCGAGGCTCCCGCGGCTGATTGGGTGGAGGTAACCGGGCCGGAGCGCAGCGCGTCCAACCCAACAGCTACAACGTGAGGAGCGGAGCACCCATGAAGCTCCTGTTGATCAGGCACGGACAAACCCCCGGCAATGTGGCGGGGCAGTTGGACACCGCGTTTCCAGGGCCGGGGCTGACTGATCTCGGTGAGCGCCAAGCAGCGGCTTTGCCTGGGGCGTTGGCAGCTGAGGCCATTGAGGCCCTCTACACCTCGACTTTGCTCCGCACCCAGCGGACGGTTGCCCCCTTGGCGAAGGCCACTGGCTTGAAGCCGGAAATCCTGGACGGCGTCCACGAAATCGAAGCCGGTGCGCTGGAAAAGAAGACGGACCACGAATCGCACATGCGGTACATGAAGACCGTGTTCGCATGGACGGACGGCGACCTCGACGTTCGCATGCCGGGGGCCTTCAACGGACACGACTTCTTTGCCCGCTTCGACGCTTCGGTGGAGAAAGTTGCATCCGCAGGACACTCGACGGCCGCGATCGTCAGCCACGGTGCCGCGATCCGCTGCTGGGCCGGCAGGAGGGCCACCGATATTGACACCCTCTTCGCGGAAACTCACCAGCTCCCGAACACTGGAATCGTAGCCCTCGAAGGCGACCCCACTACTGGCTGGAAGGTGCTGCACTGGGATCAGATCCCCGTGGGCGGCATGGCCCTGGCGGACCAAACGGCAGAGGACCCCACGGGCGAAGCGTTCTAGGACACACGTTGTGGGGCACGCTCTGCGCCCCAACCCTGGCGGAGGGAACGCAGTGCGGGCCCCACAACGCAGGAAATGCCATCATTTCTCCCGAACCTTACGCGCAGGAAACACCACGGTAACCACAGCTGCCTAGGCTTGAGACGCATAGACACCTCTGACGAACCCGGCGAATTGAGGCACCAATGCAGACCAACCCACGGCTCAACATCCGGCAGGTCACGTGGGCCAACCCTGTGGGCGCTGACCTCCGTGCCGCCCAGCAGGCTGAACTCGATACCCGGTTTGGAACCACGGACCACGAACCCGGTCCTGCTCCGTCGGAAGCGGACACGGCCGTCTTTGTGGTGGCTTACGAAAAGTGCTCAGGACAGCCCTTGGGCTGCGGCGGTCTGAGGATGTTGGACGAGAACACGGCCGAGATCAAGCGCCTCTACGTAGTCCCCTACGCACGGGGATCGGGCGTGGCAAGCTCAATCCTCGCCGCGCTCGAAGCCCAGGCCCACTCGCACGGGTTTAGTGTGATCGCCGCGGAAGCAGGTTCAGCCCAGTCGGACGGCCGAAGTTTCTACGAGAGTGCAGGCTTCGCTGCAGTGCCCAACTTCGGCCCGTACATCGGCGTCGAGGAGTCGTATTGCTACTCCAAGCGGCTTGATTCGCACAGTGCCTCGCATACGGCAATGGCCTAACGGCGGTTGAGCAGCGGCGCAACATCAAGCGGAGGTTGCCCCAGTTCGATAATCTCGGATTATGGAAAAAGCAGACATCACCTTCCGCACCCGCAAATGGGTGCGGCCCGAGGACCTTAACGCCAACGGCACACTCTTCGGTGGGAGCCTGCTGAAGTGGATCGACGAAGAGGCAGCGATCTACGCCATCCTCCAACTGGGAAACGGCCGCGCAGTGACCAAGTACATCTCGGAGATCAACTTCGTGAGTTCAGCGGTACAGGGCGACCTGATCGAAATGGGTCTGACGGCCAAACGCTTTGGCCGCACGTCCCTGACCATGCGTGCCGAGGTCCGCAACATGATCACCCGGCAAAGCATCCTGACCATCGAGGAAATCGTGTTCGTGAACCTGGGCGCCGACGGACGTCCCCAGCCACACGGCTACACGGAAATCACCTACGACCGCGACCGCATCCCCACGCATCACCTGACGAACACTCTCGACGAGGACTGAACCACCCGCCGTCGGGCGCTGGCCGCTACTGCAGGTATCGGAACACCGTCCACGTCCGGGCGTTCAAGCAGCAATCGGCGGTATGCCGGGCGCTGAACGTCGCCTTCCGGCCGGTGCCCGCGGTGCGAAACATCGCTTTGCCTCCGCAGGCCAGGCAGACGAGCTGCTGCCGCCGTGGTTCCTGCCGGTATTCGTCGAGATTATCGAAGTCCTCGGCGTCCCAGTCTCTCCGGTCGGCGAGGCACAATGCCCTTCTCATCGGCGGTGGCTTTCGATCGTAAACAGCGGTTAATACGGGTGCTGGCGGCCGCGAGAACGCGGCCGCCAGCTTATATATCCGGTGACGGGAGTGCGTGTCACCGGAATCTGTGGGGCGCGTTAGCGCCGGTCGAACGTCAGGCCGCCGGGCACCTGGAACGTCGGCATGAGCTCGAGCATGCCCACGTTCACGTGGCGGGGCGTTTCGATGGCGTAGTCCAGGGCGTTGACGATGTCGTCCGTGGTCAGCGACTCGTAGCCCTCGTAGTAGGTCTGCCAGGCTTCTTCCATGGCCTCCGGCGTACCGCCCAGGTTGCGTCCGAAGATCTCGGTCTCCACACGGCCCGGGCAGATCTCGGTGACGCGGATGCGCTTGCCCACAGTGTCGTTGCGGAGCTGGCGGGAAATCTGGTGCACGGCGGCCTTGGTGGCGTGATAGACCGTGTGGCCGTAGAAGTTGTACACACCGGCGATGGAGCTGATGTTGATGACGTGGCCGAGGTCGCGCTCCACCATGCCCGGCAGCACCAGCCGTGTGAGCTGCAGGAGGCCACGGAGGTTCACGTCCACCAGTTCGTCAATGTCCTCTTCGGAGGAATCCAGGATGTTGCCGGGCCGGGAAACCCCGGCGCAGTTGACGAGGACGTCCACCTTGAGGTCATTGACGACGGCGGCCAGCGCGGCGGTGTCGGTCAGGTCCACCACGTGCGGGATGGCTCCGGTGCGGTCGGCCAGCTCGGCGAGGCGTTCCTCGTTGCGGGCGACGGCGTGGACGGTCAGCCCACGCTTGGCCAGGCGCTCGGCGATGGCTGCTCCCATCCCGGTTGATGCTCCGGTGACGAGGGCGGTGGTGTAGTCGGAAAAAGACATTGGATCCTCCAAAAGGTGGGAGTCGGTGGGGCCGCAGTGCGCCGGGCCCGGAAGCCCGGCACACTGGCCGCAGGTAGTGGGCCGCAGGTAGTTCTGGCTAGGCGTCGCGCAGCGGTTCGTGTGCACGGTCCTTGACTGTGCTGACGGCGATCAGGGTGCCGAGCGCGGTGATGACTGCGTAGAAGGCCGGCATGTAGATGTTGCCGGTGCTGCCGATCAGCCAGGTCATCAACAGCGGTGCCGTGCCGCCGAAGAGGGCCGAGGAGATGTTGTAGCCAAGGCCGTAAGCGGAGTAACGGACGCGGGTGGGGAAGAGTTCGACGATCAGGATGTGGATCACTGCGGTGTGGCCGGCGAAGACGATGGCCATGATGCAGGCGCCGAGGATGGCCAGGCCCATTTCACCGGTGGCGATTAAGGCGTAGGACGGGATACCGAGGACAGCCATCGCGATTGCGGAGCCTGCGATGACTTTCTTGCGGCCGACACGGTCTGACAGGGCGCCCATGAACGGGATGGCGATGCAGATGACAACCAGGCTGCACGCAGTGACCAGGAGGGCTTCGCCAATGGTGAAGTTCAGTTGCTTGCCCTTGAGGAACGTGGGCATGTAGGAGAACAGGACGTAGTAGCCGGAGCCGTTCATCAGCGGGATGAAGAGGGCCAGGAGCATGGCACGGCGGTGTTCCTTGGACTGGAAGGCTTCCTTGAGCGGGTTCTTGGAGAGGCCGCCCTCTTCCTTCAGCCTTTCGAAGTTGGGGGTGTCGCTGATGGCCTTGCGGATGTACCAACCGATGATGCCCATGGGGATGGCAACCAGGAACGGGATGCGCCATGCGAACGCACCGAAGCCGCCGCCGTCGATCGCTGCCTGGGTGAGCCACGGCGACATGGAGTAAGCCACCAAAGTACCGGTGAGCAGTGCTGCGAAGGAGGCGATCTGGGCGTAGGAGGTGATGATGCCGCGCTTGCCTTCGGGGGCGTGCTCGGCGAGGAAGGTCATGGCGCCGGCAGCTTCACCGCCGACGGAGAAGCCCTGCAGGAGTCGCAGGAGGACCAGGAGAATCGGAGCCGCGATGCCGATGGCCGCATAGGAAGGCAGCAGACCGATACCGGCTGTGGCGACGCTGATCAGGAGGATGACAAAGACCAGTAGTTTCTGCCTGCCGATCCGGTCCCCGAGGTAGCCACAGACAACGGCGCCGAGCGGGCGGACGAAGAACGAGACCGCGTAACCCGCGAACACGAAGAGCAGTGCGTTGTCCGGGTTGCCTGGCGCGAGGAAGACGAGCGCCAGCGTTCCCGCCATGAAGGCGAAAATACCGTTGTCGTACAGTTCCACGAAGATGCCAACACAGCCTGCTGTGACAACCTTGCGGGTTTGGCGGCCCGTGAGCCGCTCATGCTGCACTGGCGCAGCGTTGGTGCTTGCGGTCATGACTTTTCCTTACTGAGATGAGCGTAGCAACGCCTACTGGTATGACGACAGGGTTTTTAGCTGCATGCCGCAACTGGTAGGTCCTGCCATTGGGGACGGCATCCGATGCCGAGGAGTCCGAAGACGGTGTTGACGGATTCGCGGAGGGTCTCAAGCTGGGCCCGCGAGCGCCTATGGGCGGCAGTTGCTTCTGCCACTGTGGTTTTCCGAAAACGGACTTTGTCCCCTGGCCTTGCTTGGGCCAGGACATCCAGTCCGGTGCTGGTGACTACTGCGAGTACGGTATACCCGGCGGTGACGCCGCGTCCCCGGTGCAGTACCAGCAGCTCTTCCCTTGAGGGAACCTCGACGGCGCCCACTGGCACGCCGCGGGAAAGGACCTCACCGCTGGAGGTTCTTTCCGGAAGTTCTCCGCCGAGCCGCAGGCCTATGTGGTTGCTGCGGCCGCTGACGGCGTACTCCGAGGTGAAGAGCAGCTCGCCGGATTCGCCGAACTCGGCGACGTCCGGCCCGTCGGTCACATCGACCAACAGATCTGTTCCGATGCTGGGCCGTTCAAGACCGAGCCGGAAGAGGGGAAGGTCGAAGTACGGCTGGCGTACAGGGCCCACGCTCCGACGGGTGACGAGCGTGGTTCCTTCCCGAAGCTGAAGTCCGAAGCCCACCACGGTGTCCGGAGCTGCACTTCCGAGCAACGTCTCAGCTTCGATGGAGCCGTGGACGGCCAGGTAGGCACGGAGTCCGCGGTGGATACCGCGGATGGATACTGACTCACCTGCCCTCACGGACACGGGCTCCCACTGACTGCACGGGCGCCCGGCAACCGTAAGGGTGACCGGCGCACCGGTGACGGCGATCAGGACGTCGGTGTTTGCCGTCATCCGAAAGTCGAGGGCGGTGATTTCCACCAGCGGATCGTTGTCCAGGTTTCCGGCGAGGATGTTGGCGGCCCGGGCCGAGTACTGGTCCAGGGCGCCGTTGACCGGAAGCCCGTAGCGGGGGCCGCGGGTCCTGCCAAGGTCCGTGACAACCGAGTTGCCGGGCTGCTGGATCAGGATCTCGCCGCTCATGGCCGGGGTTCCGATGCGATGGGGTCCAATTCCAGTGGCACCAAGTCCATGCCGGCGAAGTCGCCGAAGTCCTCGGAGCGGATCTGCCGGAACCTCAGGATGTCGCCCGGCTTGTAGGGCACCAGCGGTTCGCGACGGATGTTCAGGACGGATAGCGGGGTCTGGCCAATGACGCACCAGCCACCTGGAGCCGAGGCCGGTGCGATGACAGCCTGGCGTCCGGCAACTGCCACCGCACCGGCGGGCACGCTGAGCCGCGGATCCTTCAGGCGGGGCACGGGCTTGGGGAACGCGGGACCGTCCATCATGGGCGAACCCGCCGGCGCACCCAGGCAACGAACGGTGTAGGTCTTTTCGGTGTGGAGGCGGATGACTTCCTCGGTGGTGATGCCCTGGTGCTCGGCAACCTTCTCCAGGTCCGGGCCGTAGTCGCCGCCGTAAACCACGGGGACGTCGAACTCACGGGGAGCCTTCGCGGATTCGCCGGCATGGTTGAGTTCAAGGAGTCCGAGTTTGACGAAGGCACGCACTTGGCGGGCGGAAACCAGGATGGGATCGAACTCCACCAGCACGGAATCATACGTGGGGACGGCGCCGTGGAGGCCCTCGGCACCGCAGCTTTCCAGCCAGTCCGCCAGGCGGTGAACGGTGAGCCAGTTGTCTTCGCTGGCTTCCGAAATCGCTACGACGCGCAGGGCGGAGTCTCCGGACTCGTAGATCTCGGTGGAAGCCACTGTCAGGACGGGCATCTTAGGCCGCCTTCCTCTTGGCGTCCATGACCTCGGCGAGCGGGGCGATGTGGACGCCGGCGGAGACAAGCTCCGAGCGGATCAGGCGGGCCAGTTTGACGGCGCCCGGGTTGTCCCCGTGAAGGAGGACGGTGTCGACGTCGATGTCCATGTCCACGCCGTTGGCGCAGCGGATCTTGCCGTCAACCACCATGCGCAGGGTGCGGTCCACGATCTCTGCGGGATCGTGGAGCACGGCACCCGGCTGGCTGCGGGGAACCAAGGTGCCGTCTTCCTGGTACGCACGGTCCACGATGCCGACGATTGCTACGTCCAGCCCGGCTTCCCGGGCGGCGGTGGCAAGTTCGCCGTCCTGGGCCACCACGATGAGTTCGTTGTCCACGCGGGCTGCGGCTTGGGCAACAGCCTTCGCGTAGTCGGCGCGAACAGCCACGAGGTTGCCTAGGCGGCCGTGGGGTGCGAGGTGGGTGACCTTGGTGTCGTGGAAGGCTGCGAATCCGTTCAGGGCGCCCAGTTGGTACAGCACATCGTTCTGAACCTCGTTTGCTGAGAGGCCCATGTCGCGACGGCCAAAGCCGCGCAGGTCCGGGAAGCTCGGATGAGCCCCAATACCAACGCCGCGGCGAACACATTCAGCAACCGTGGCGGCCATAATGTCCGGGTCACCGGCGTGGAACCCGCATGCGATATTGGCACTTGTTACGATCTCCAGGAGTTCGGAATCGTCGCCAATGGTGTAGGCGCCAAATCCCTCTCCAAGATCCGCTACAAGATCAATTGTCGGGTTCACGTGGTTCTCTTTCCGTGGTTTTGCAGTGGAATTGAATTCCAGGAAAATGGCGGATGCTTGTAGAATCCCAAAGCGTCGCCTGATGTTCTTTCCAAAAGTCTCGCACCGGTCAACCACGTTGCACAAAGACCTAATAGCTATCCCGTGATAGCTCTCCGTTATGACCTGCACCACCCTGTACTGTGGCATGGGTCCCAGAGCTGCCCGGATAGAATTTCCCCATGGCATGCCACCCGGGGACGTGGCCCTCCAGGAAGGCAGACCGATGGATACGCGCAAGCTTGCATACTTCGTGCAGATCGTTGACTCAGGCAGCATCACCAAGGCTGCTGCCGCGCTCCACGTGGCCCAGCCCGCCCTGAGCCAGCAGGTGTCAGCACTGGAAAACGACCTCAAGCAGCGGCTGCTGATCCGCAGCAAGCAAGGTGTTGAACCCACTGCTGCCGGGCACACGCTCTACCGCCATGCCCAATCGATCCTCCGACTGGTCGAGCAGGCCCGGCAGGACGTCGCCAGCTCTGGCGCCGCCCCCTCAGGCAGGGTCTCCATCGCGATCGCGCCCTACAGCATGGCCTCAAGCCTGACGCCCCAGATCATCAGCGAAGTCGGCCGGCGCTATCCGGACATCGTGGTCCACCTGACGGAGATCTTCGGCGGCGTGTTGAGCGAAGCCATCAAGAACGGCCGCTTGGATATGGCCCTGATCTACGAGCCCGGAAAGATCCGCGGAGTACAGTTCACCACCATGATCGTTGAGGATCTCCACTTGGTGGTCCACCCGGATGTCGACATCGAGCATGGCAAGGACACCATCACTCTTGCCGAAGCGAGCACTGTGGGACTCTTCCTTCCGGAGAAAAACCACACCCTCCGCCAGCTGATCGAAAAGGGCCTGGCCGATCAGGACTTGCCGCTCCGCCTGGTGGGCGAAGTGGAATCCGTCCCCTCCCTCACCCGGCTCATCCGCGCCAACCTCGGCGGCACCGTGCTGCCGAAGTCGGCAGCGGACGCACTCTTCCCTGACCAGGACTTCAAGGTGCTGCGGATCGTGGAACCTGGACTGCAGAGCAAGATCGCCCTCTGCACCCCCGACCACGAGCCACTCTCCGAGGCTGCCTCCGCCGTGCTGCTGGTGGTCAAGGAGATGCTGCACCAGCAGTTGATATCGAAGTACGGGACAGACCCCGTGCGACTCCCCGCCCATCCATAACAAAGCCTTATCCGGACAGACAGCTTTGGTCTTATTCAAGACCGTTTTAATTTCCTAATATCGAATTAGCAGATAATTCGAAACCGGCTCACGGATTCCGCGGGCAAGTTCAAAGGAAACAACGGTGAAAAGGATCAGCACAGCCGGATGGGTATCAAATCCAACCCGTGGAACGGTCAGCGCACGGACCGGATTCCATTGCCCCCGGAATGGTTTTTGGCGTCCGCTCGGCGGGATCGGCGAGCCGCTGTTCGTCTTTGAAGGCAGCCTGATGCCCACGCACGCAGGCAACAGCATCGAATGGCACCTCGTGGATACCCGCCCAGGACACTCCGGACTCGACTAAGCCAGCACCTGGCCGGGCGGACCACCCAACCCGGCCATCCGCCGTCGTGCGTCACCGCGAGCTGCAGCCCCCTAAGGCGCCCTGCCACCGGCAAGGCGCCTTTTTCATGCCAACGACACCTTGGGAGGGCACGCCGAAAGGGCCGGCCCGCGCCTTCAAAGACGCAGGGCCGGCCCTGACGGAAGAGCCTAGTCCTCCACCAGGAGGCCCTTTTCCTTGAGCTTCTCCGTCAGTCCGCAGAGCTCGATGGTGTTGCCGCCGTCGTGGTAGAGCTTGATGAGTTCGCGCTCGTGGTCGTCGCGGGCCTGAGACAGCGCGATGACTTCCTCGGCCTCCTCGCGGCGGACCACCACCACGCCATCAGCATCGCCGCGGAGGATGTCGCCGGGGTAGATGATTTCGTCGCCGAAGACGATCGGGTGGTTGATCGGGCCGAGCGTTTCCTTAACGGTGCCCTTGATGCTGACGCTGCCGGAGAAGACGGGCAGGCCGAGTTCAATCAGGTCCTGGGTGTCGCGTACACCGGAATCGGTGACCATGGCCGCGATGCCCTTGGCCTTCATGGCGTTGCCCAGGACGTCGCCGAACGTGCCGGCTTCCGCCATTTCCTGCGCTCCGACCAGGACCACGTCGCCAGCCTGCGCGTAGTGGATGGCCACCTGGAGCATGAGGTTGTCCTGCGGAGCGCAAGCGACCGTAACGGCCGGGCCGCAGAAGGACATGGAACGGTCGATTGGCTTGATCTTGGAGCTCAACGCGCCGCGGCGGCCCTGTGCTTCGTGGATCGTGGCCGAGGAAAAGGCGGCGAGGCGGCTGACGACGTCGGCATCGGGGCGCTCGAACTTGGTCTTGACGTGGATCATTTCGGGTTCCTTCTAGTTGAGGGCGTTGACGGCGTCGCGGATCGAGTCCACGCCGGCGTTGATGGTCTCCAGCGAGGTGGCGAAGGAGATCCGGAAGTAGGGGCCCAGTCCGTAGGCCGAACCCTGGATGACGGCCACGCGGGCAGCGTCCAACAGGTAAAGCGTGAAGTCCTGGTCGTTCTCGATGACCTTGCCGTCGGGGGCGGTCTTGCCGATCACGCCAGTGCAGTTCACGTAGGCGTAAAAGGCGCCTTCCGCCGGCGCGACGGACAGGCCGTTGATGGCATTGATGCCCTCGACGGCGGCGTCCCGGCGCTTGCGGTACACCTCCACGCTGTCGCGGACGAAAGACTGGTCGCCGTTCAGCGCCGCTGCTGCTGCGGCTTGGCTGATGGAGGACGGGCACGACGACGTCTGGGACTGCAGCTTGTTCATCGCCGCAATCAAGGGCGAGGGTCCCACGCCGTAGCCGAGGCGCCAACCGGTCATGGCATAAGCCTTGGAGACGCCGTTCACCAGCAGGATGCGGTCCTTGAGCGCCGGTGCGGCGGTCACCAGGCTGGTCACGCGGCCGTCGCCGAAGTGGATTTCATCGTAGATCTCGTCGGTGAGGATGAAGACGTGCGGGTGCTCCTCAAGGACCGCGCCGAGTGCCTGCAGTTCCTCGCGGGTGTACACGGCGCCGGTCGGGTTGGACGGCGCGTTGAGGATGAGCCATTTGGTCTTGGGGGTAATGGCCGCTGCCAGGGCATCCGGAGTGAGCTTGAAACCCTTGTCCTCGCCGCAAGCGACGATCACCGGGGTACCATCGTTGGCAAGCACCATGTCCGGGTAGGAAACCCAGTATGGCGCGGGGACAATCACTTCGTCGCCCTCGTTGAGGGAGGCCATCAGCGCTACGTAGAGGACCTGCTTGGCTCCGCCGCCGATGGTCAGCTGGTTGCGCTCATAGTGGTGGCCGGTATGGCCCTCGATCTTGCGCAGGATCGCGGTCTGCAGCTCCGGCGTACCGGTCACCGAGGTGTATTTGGTCTCGCCGTTGTTGATCGCCTCGATGGCGGCGGCCTTGATGTGGTCCGGGGTGTCGAAGTCAGGCTCGCCGACGGTCAGGTCGATGATCGGGATGCCTTCAGCTTTCAGTTCGCGGACGCGGGCGGCCGCGGCGACGCTCGCTGAGGACTTGATGCGGGTGACCCTCGACGCCGGCACGTAGTCGGACATGTCTCCTCCAGGAATGTGGAACTCAGGACGCGCGGATTCGCGTATCCCCTTTTTCGAGACTAGGGATCCGGGAGCGCTCTGGATAAGACCTAATGTGCGTGGATCTATAAGGGGGTCTTATGACAGCTGCCCCTGTTGGGAGGCCAGTGCGCGGATTGCGCGGTTCTTGAGCCTGAGGAGGCATGTTCCATGCACTTTGCTTATGGGTTCACTTGGTATTGGTATTTCCCCGGTTCGGTAAACGCTGCCTAGATTCGAAAGGGTCAGAAGCGTTTGCAGCATGCCGGAAGGAAGCCCGTGCCCACCAAATTGGTTACCGCCCAGGCCCGCTCAGCCACTGGACGGTACACCTACCGGGCCAAGGCACCGCGACCGCAGGCCCCGGAAGCCGAGCACACCAAACTCACACATGCCCTGGCCGCGCACCGCCAACTCCTGTCCCATGCAGCCAGCGCGATCCGGACATTGGCCGCCGCCCGGAACGAGCTGATCGCCCAAGCCCTGGAGGATGGGCTGACCTTGACCACGGTTTCGGCTGTCACCGGGGAGAACCTGCGGGCGGTCCGCACCATCGGTTTGGCTTACGACGACCTCCACCCGAGCGGCCTCCCCCGAAGTGCCCATGTAGCGGCTCTCAGGCAGAAGAGTGACGAGCTGAAGGCAGCCGAAAGGCATCGCGACCAGATCACCGAACGCCGCGAGGCCTTGATCGTGATGGCACTCCGGAACCAGGTCTGTGACGACCTCGAGCTCGCTTCACTCACGGGTCTCACCCCGGACCATATTCGCCGGACAACTCGGGGAATCCCACGCCCGGCCTGAGACCCCCGTTGAACCCAAGTGCCCCGGAGGGTAGAACGGAGGCATGAGCGACGTGAACTCCTGGATGGACCTGTACGAACGCGCGTGGACCTCGAACGAGCCCGACGACATCCGGGCTCTCTTCACCGAGGACGCCGTCTACTACGACAAACCCAACACCGAAAAGCCATGGAATGGCCACGAAGAGATCGTCAATGCGTGGGCGGACGCGGGCGACAAGCCCGAGGACTGGACCTTCGAGTGGACGCTCTTGGGACAGGACGGCGACACTGCCTTCGTCCAGGGCGTGACCACGTACCTCAATGGCGAGCCAACCTACGACAACCTGTGGGTCATCCGCTTCGCCGAGGACGGCCGGGCCCGCGAATTCACGGAGTGGTACATGGCCCGCAAGTAGTCGCCATCGGTCAGCGGGAGCCGATCAGCACATTCTCGTGGATCTGGGTCCAGCCCTTGTATTTCGGCTGGCTGGTGTCGACGCCGTCGTTGATGAGCTTCGTCATGGAACCGTCCACGCTGGTGAGCGTGAGGATCTCTTCACCCGTCGCGGCCGCTGAGCAACCCGCCACCCACCGCTCCGGGAGTCCCACGGGCACCACAATCAGGCAGGCGGATCCGCCCGTGGAACTCTTGGCCCCGAAGTACTTAACATCCTCGTAGGTTGTCAGCAGTCGCGCTGACCCGGCCTTGATGTCCGTATCCACACCGGTAAGGCTCACGGGCTCCGGAAGCTGGTCCTCCGCCGTCGCTTCCCTCGCCAGGACCTCCGGGCCCGCCGGCGACGAACAACCAGCCAGTCCAAGCACGGCAACTACGGCAACTGCCGCTAAAGCACGACGATTCATGGCTCTGCCCCCTCAGGCTCTCGTTTCGTCGAGCCTAGCCCACCCCGGCAGCTCAGTAGCTGTCACGCTCCGCCGCATCAGGGACCGGGATGAACGTCGAGGCGAACCCTTCGGACGCGCGGGCCAGCACGGCAACATCGGCGCCGACCAGCACAAAGGAGGCACCGGCGTCGAGATAGGCACGGGCGGTGGCCTCGTTGAAGGCGTTCACGCCGGCCGGTTTCCCTGCCGCTTTCGCGGCTTCAAGGCAATGCTCGACGACGGCCCTCACCAACGGATTTTCCTGCTGTCCCAGCAGGCCCATGGATGCTGCGAGGTCCGAGGGGCCGAGGAAGATGCCGTCCACGCCGTCGACGCCCAGGATCTCCTCGACGGCCGAGGCCGCAGCCTCGGATTCGATCTGGACCGTGAGGCTGATGGTCTCCGAGGCGGAAGCCAAGTAGTCCGGGACGCGGTTCCAGCGTGCGGAACGGGCCAATGCGGATCCGACGCCGCGAACACCGTGCGGCGGGTAGCGGACGGCGGCCACGGCGGACGCTGCGTCAACGGCCGAGTTCACCATGGGGATCATCAGGTTCTGCACGCCGAGGTCCAGGTACTGCTTGATGATGACGGTGTCGTTGACCGGAGGCCGGACCATGGCCTGCACGGGGTAGCCACTGACGGCATGGAGCTGGGCCAGGATGGATTCGAGTCCGTTGGGGCTGTGTTCGGCGTCGATCAGGAGCCAGTCCAGGCCTGATCCGGCGCAGATTTCGGCCACCAGCGGGCTGCCGGAGCAGACCCACATGCCGGCGAGCGGCCGGTCCGACCCTGAGAGGGCCGAGTAGAAGGTGGGGCTTAGTCGAAGTGGCATGTCACGACTCCCAACGGTCCGTAGTCAGCGTGCACGGTATCCCCTTTGTACACCCACAGGGGCCGGGTAAAGGAGCCCGCAAGGATGATGTCTCCTGCCTTCATGGAGTCCCCGTGCGCGGCGATCTTGTTGGCCAGCCAGTGCACGCCGTTGGCCGGATGGTCGAGGACTCCGGCGGCGACTCCGGTTTCCTCCACAGTCTGGTTCTTGTACAGGATTGCGGACACCCAGCGGAGGTCGACGGCGTCCGGCCGCACCGGGCGGCCGCCCACCACCATGGCGCCCATAGCGGCGTTGTCCGAGATGGTGTCCACGATGGTCCGGCCCTCCATTTCAATCCTGGAGTCCAGGATTTCGAGGGCCGGAACCACGTAGTCAGTTGCGTTGAGGACGTCGAAGATGGTGCAGCCCGGGCCTTTCAAGGCGGACTTCAGCACGAAAGCCAACTCCACCTCCACTCGGGGATGGGTGTACTTGTCCCACTCCACGGAGCACCCGGTTTCGAGGACCATGTCATCGAAAATCGCACCGTAGTCCGGTTCCGTAATGCCCGTGGCGGCCTGCATGGCCTTGGACGTGAGGCCGATCTTCCGCCCCACCAACGTGCGCCCGGCTTCCTCGTTCCGCCGCCGCCACAACTGCTGAACGGCGTAGGAATCCTCCACCGTCATGTCGGGGTAGCGGGCGGTGAGGCGCGGCACCGGCTTGCGGTTCCGGCCGGCTTCGAGGAGCTCGTCGGCAATGGCTTCGATCGTCTTTGCGTCCAGCATCTCCTAGACCTGCGCTCCCAGCTTGAAGCCTTCGGCAGCTTCGCCGGACGCACCATCCGGACGGGTGTAGGAGAAGCCGTCGGCGCCTACGGTGACGGCCATTTCGGAGGCATCGGTCCGCTCGATGACCGGCTGCGGGTTGCCGTCGAGGTCCAGGACGAGGGAGGCCTCCGTGTACCAGGAGGGGACCACGGGGTTGCCCCACCAGTCGCGGCGCTGGTTGTCGTGGACGTCCCAGGTGACGGTGGGGTTGTCGGGATCGCCGGTGTAGTAGTCCTGGGTGTAGATCTCCACGCGGTGGCCGTCCGGGTCAAGGATGTAAAGGTAGAACGCATTGGACACGCCGTGCCGGCCCGGGCCACGTTCGATCCGGTCGGAGATGCGCAGGGCGCCCATCTTGTCGCAGATCTGGATGATGTTGTGCTTCTCGTGCGTGGAGAAGGCGATGTGGTGCAGGCGCGGGCCGTTGCCGCCGGTCAGGGCGGTGTCGTGCACGGTCTGCTTGCGGTGCATCCACGCGGCGTAGGTGACGCCGTCGGAATCCTTGATGTCCTCGGAGACGCGGAAGCCGAGGTCCTCCAGGTACTTGCGGCCGCGCGGGACGTTCGGGGTGACCTGGTTGAAGTGGTCCAGGCGGACCAGTTCACCGGCGGAGTAGAGGTCGTAGCGCTGGGTGAGGCGTTCCACGTGCTCAACGTCGTAGAAGAACTCGTACGGGAAACCCAGCGGGTCCTCCACACGGACGGAGTCGCCAACGCCCTTGGTGAAGCCTTCCTTGCGGCGCTCAACCCGGCAGCCCAGCTCGCGGTAGTACGCCTCGGCGGCGTCCACCTCGGCCGGGGACTTCACGCGGTAGGCGAAGGCGGCAGCTGCGGCAACCGGGCCCTTGCGGAGCACCAGGTTGTGGTGGATGAACTCCTCGAAGGAGCGCAGGTAGATGGTGTTCTCGTCCTCTTCGGTGACGTGCAGGCCCAGGAGGTCCACGTAGAAGGCACGGGATTTCTCCAGGTCCGTGACCACGAGTTCCAGGTAGGCGCAGCGGACGATGTCCGGGGCGGGAACTGTTGGAGTGAGGATGGGGCCGGTGAACGGGTTGCTCATGATGGTCTCTCTTCGTTGAAAGGGGTAGGTGGGGAGCTTAGGCGCCGAATTTGGGCGTGTGGACTGAGCCGAGCGTGATGTGCACGGCCTGCTGGTCGGTGTAGAAGTCGATGGAGCGGTAGCCGCCTTCGTGGCCCAGCCCGGAGGCCTTGACGCCGCCAAAGGGGGTGCGGAGGTCGCGGACGTTGTGGCTGTTGAGCCACACCATGCCGGCTTCGACGTTCTGGGAGAAGTTGTGGGCCCGGGTCAGGTTCTGGGTCCAGATGTAGGCCGCCAGGCCGTACTTGGTGTTGTTGGCCAAGGCGAGGGCTTCGTCGTCGTTCTCGAAGGGCGTGATGGCCACGACGGGACCGAAGATTTCCTCCTGGAAGATCCGCGCGTCAGGCGCGACGTCGGCAAACACCGTGGGTGCGATGTAGTTGCCTTCGGGCAGGTGCTCGGGTCGGCCGCCGCCGGCCAGGAGCCGGCCTTCGGACTTGCCGATCTCCACGTACGATGCCACCTTGGCGTAGTGCTCCGGGTGGACGAGTGCGCCGACCTGGGTCTTGGGATCGTGGGGATCGCCCACCACGATGTTCTTGGCCCGGGCGGCGTACTTTTCGCAGAATTCGTCGTAGATGGCCCGCTCGACCAGGATGCGGGAGCCGGCGGTGCAGCGTTCGCCGTTGAGGGAGAACACACCGAACAGTGCCGAATCAATCGCGGCGTCCAGGTCCGCATCGGCGAACACGACGCACGGGGACTTGCCGCCGAGTTCCATGGACAGGCCTTTGAGGTTGGCTGCGGCGTTGCGGAAGATGGTCTGGCCCGTGGTGGTCTCGCCGGTGAAGGAGATCAGCGGCACGTCCGGGTGCTTCACCAGTGCATCGCCGGCTTCTTCGCCCAGACCGTTGACCAGGTTGAAGACTCCGTCGGGGAGGCCGGCGTCCTTGAAGATCTGCGCCCAGAGAGACGCGGAGAGCGGCGTGAACTCGGCGGGCTTCAGGACCACGGTGTTGCCGGTGGCCAGCGCCGGAGCGAGCTTCCAGGACTCGAGCATGAAGGGGGTGTTCCACGGTGTGATCAGGCCTGCGACACCGATCGGCTTGCGGTTCACGTAGTTGATCTGCGAGCCGGGGACCTTCATGGCGTCGTCGAACTGGGCCACGATCAGGTCCGCGAAGAAGCGGAAGTTCTCGGCAGCGCGCAGTGCCTGGCCCTTGGCCTGGGTGATCGGCAGGCCGGTATCGAAGGTTTCGAGTTCGGCGAGCCGGGCTTCCTGGGCCTCCACTGCGTCGGCGATCTTGTTGAGCACGCGGGCACGTTCGCGCGGCTTCATCTTCGGCCAAGGGCCGTTGACGAACGCTTCGCGGGCGGCGGCGACGGCGAGGTCGATGTCTTCCTTCTGGCCGGCCGCAGCCGTGGCGTAGTTGCCGTTGGATACCGGATCCAGGACGTCGAAGGTCTTGCCGGACAGGGAGTCAACAAACTCGCCGTTGATGAAGTGCTGGATGTGGGTGGGGAGGTTCTCGGGGATGTAATGTTTGGCGGTCTCTACTGAGGTCGTCATCGTTGAAGTCCTAACTAGTGATCAGTGGTTGGTCTGTGCGCTGAGGTTTACGGTTTTGCTTGGGCCAAGTAGGCGTCCAGGGTGGCGGCGCGGTGTTGGCGGGCTGCTTTTTCGATGGTGTCGGCGTCTGCCGCGCCCTCAATGAGCTGCAGCAGTGCCTCGTGCTCGCGTACCGATTCCTGCGCGCGGCCGGGGACAAACCTGAAGGTTGACGAGCGAAGCGAGGCCAGCCTGTTCCAGCCCCGGTGGACGAGGTCCAGAATGTGCGGGTTGGGGCAATGCTCAAACAGGACACTGTGGAAGTCCTGGTTCAACGCGGTAAACCGGACGGGGTCGAAGTGCTCCAGGCACTCACGCATCTCCTCGTTGACCGCACGGGCCCGGGCTATTGCCACAGAGTCGATCAGCGGAGCGGACAACGCGGTGGCGGCACCCTCCACGATGCTCAGGGTCTGCATCGTGTAGAGGTACTCAGTGGGGTCGATTCCGGAGACCGTGGCGCCCACGTTCCGCTCGAACTTCACCAGCCCTTCGGCTTCCAGCCGGCGAATCGCCTCACGCACAGGGACCACGCTGAAGCCGAGGTCCTCGGCGATCTTGGCGAGCACCAGCCGGTACCCCGGGGTGTAGGTGCCTTCCACGATCCGCGCCTTCACCGCGGCATACGCCTGCTGGGACTTGCTTTCGACGGCGGTTTCAGTCACCTTGGGCTCCTTGCCGGCTCTGCCACTCCTGGAAGCGTGCCTGCCATTCCTTGTTCATCGGGTACAGCCCATCAACGCTGTTGCCTTGCTGGACCATCTGGAAGATAAACGTCTCTTCCTTTTCCTGGACGATGCAGTCGTCCACCAGTTCCTCGGCGATGGCGGGCGGGATCACCAGGATGCCGTCGGAGTCAGCCACGATGATGTCGCCCGGCTGCACGGTCGCTCCACCACAGGCAATGGTGATATCCGTGTCCCACGGAATGTGGCGCCGGCCCAACACGGCAGGGTGCGGATTCGCGAAGTACGTCGGCATTTCCAGGTCAGCCACGGCCGAGTAGTCACGGACGCCGCCATCGGTGATGATCGCAGCGGCGCCGCGGACCTGGGCACGCAGCGCGAGGATGTCCCCCACGGTTCCGGTGCCCTTCTCGCCGCGGGCTTCCATGACCAGGATCTCGCCCTCATTCACGGAATCGATGGCGCGCTTCTGGGCGTTGAAGCCGCCGCCGTGGGTCTTGAACAGATCCTCGCGGTTGGGTACGTAGCGAAGGGTCCGGGCCAGGCCCACCACCTTACGGTCCGGGCGGGTGGCCTGCAGGCCGTCGATGCTCACGTTGTTCAGTCCACGCTTGCGCAGCTGGGAGGAAAGGGTGGCAGTCGCGACGGACTCCAGCTTCGCCTTCAGCGCCGGAGTCAGCACGGAAACGGCAGGCGCCAGTCCGGCGGCTTCGCGTGATCCGTAGGCCTCTTCCCGCTGGGTGTCATCAGTCTTGGGCCGGGCACCAAAGTCCGCGAACGGCGTCGTACCTTCCGTTACTTTGGTGGCCAGGCGGCCACTGCTGAAATCACCGCCGGTGACCTCAATTTCGACGACGTCACCCGGCGAGGCTACGGAGGCGCCGGCGGGGGTGCCGGTGAGGACGATGTCGCCCTCTTCGAGCGTGAGCAGCTGGGAAAGGTCGGCAACGAGCTGTGCGAACGGGAAAAGCAGATCCTCGGTGGTGTCGTCCTGGACCAGCTCGCCGTTGTGCCAGGTGCGGATCCGCAGCCCGGTGGGGTCAACGGCGTCGGCCGGGATCAATGCCGGGCCAACAGGAGTGAAGCCGTCGCCGCCCTTGGACCGGACGTTGGAGCCCTTGTCCGCGTAGCGGAGGTCGTAGACACCGAGGTCATTTGAAGCGGTGACCCATTCGACGTGGCTCCATGCGTCCTCGAGGCCGACGCGGCGGGCGGACTTGCCGATAATAAGCGCGATTTCGCCTTCGTAGCCCAGCAGTTCGCAACCGGCGGGACGCTCAACGGTTCCGGGAGCGTCAGCGGAGCCGAGAGCCAAGGATGAGGAAGGCTTCAGGAAGTACGACGGCTGTTCGGGGGTGCGTCCGCGCTGCGCGGCACGGCTGGGGTAGTTGATGTGGACGGCAATGACTTTGCGCGTCCGGGCCAGCATGTCCTGGCTGACTTCCTGGGTCCGGAACTCCAGTGTCACGGCGCCTCCTCTTCTCGAGCTGCATCAAGTACGAAATCGTATACGATAACTATGGCCCGGGAACGTGATCCACGTCAACCCCCATCTGACTGGCAATAGTGGTTGTTATGAGCCGTCAAAACAACCACTATTGCGGGGTAGTTGGAATGGGAGGGGACGGGCGTGACGGAACAGAGTGAACCGGAGTTGCTGAGGTTTGCCAGCGGAACAGACTGGGAGGCGTGGCTCTCCGAAAACCATGAAGACCAGCCCGAAGCCTGGCTGCTGATCGGCAAGAAGAACTCCGGCGCCGGGTTGATCAGCATCCAGGACGCGTTGGACGGCGCCCTGTGTTTCGGCTGGATCGACGGCCAACGCAGGGGCTTCGACGAGAAAACCTTCCTGCAGCGGTATTCGCGCCGCCGGACCCGGAGTACATGGTCGCAAGTCAACGTGGGCAAAGTGGAGGCCCTGATCCAGGCCGGACGCATGCAGCCGTCCGGGTTTGCGGAAATCGAGGCTGCGAAGAAGGACGGCCGTTGGGAAGCGGCTTATGTCTCGCAAGCCAACGCCGAGATCCCGGAAGACCTGGCAGCGGCACTGGCCAACGATGCAGCCGCCAAGCAAGCCTTTGAACGCCTGGGCAAAACCGACCGCTACCTCGTGATCCTTCAAGTGCTCAAGCCACGCACCCCGGAATCGCGCAGCAAGGCCCTGGCGAAGGCTTTGGACAAGTTGGCCCGCCGGAACTAGGAACCCTTACATCTTGTCGGTGGGCTCCCGTAGGGTACCCGCATGGACATCATCCTTGTACCCGGTTTCTGGTTGGACGCGTCGTCGTGGGAGGAGGTGACCCCGCCCCTGGTGGCAGCTGGGCATGCGGTTCATCCGCTCACACTGCCGGGACTGGAGTCCGTGGATTCAGACAGGGCCGGCATCGGCCTTCGCACGCACATTGACGCCGTGGCGCAGAAGGTGGACTCGCTTGAAGGAAAGGTCATTCTGGTAGGCCATTCGGGCGGCGGCGCCATCATCCACGGCGTGGCCGATTCCCGCCCCGACCGCGTTGCGCACACCATTTACGTGGACAGCGGACCCCTCGGCGAGGGCGGCGTTATCAATGATGAACTGCCCGACGACGGCGATGAGATACCGCTGCCGCCGTGGGAGGCCTTCGAAGATGAGGATCTCATAGACCTCACCGACCCTCTGAAGGAAGCCTTCCGGGCGCGGGCCATTCCAGAGCCCAAGGGCGTCGCTGTCGAACAGCAGCACCTTCACGATGTCCGGCGCTACGACGTGCCGGCCACCATCATCGCGTGCCAGTTCCCGTCGTCGCTCCTCAAGGAATGGATCGACGCCGGGCACCCGTTCACGGCAGAACTCGCCCGGATCAGGGACGTCCACTACATCGACCTGCCCACAGGTCACTGGCCGCAGTTCACCAAGCCCAAGGAACTGGGCGAAGCCATCCTGACAGCTGTCCGGCGCAACGAGTAACGTTCGACGCCGGGAAGCGAGCGTCAGTCGGTGCGCGGCGGCGTGTTGGTCGCCGGGCCCTCCGGCGCTGCGCCACCCTCACCTGTCCAGTCGCTGCCCGTGGTGTCATCCAGCGCAGGATCGGAAACTACGTCCGACTTGATGGTGGGCACGGTCCTCGCTGTGGAGTCCGAACGTTGTCCGGTCTTGGGCGTTGTGATGCCCGGGAACATCGTTTCGGCCCGCTCCATGAGCTTCTTGCCGGCTTCATACAAGTTATCCAGGATGTCAGGAACGGACTCCTGGACGGCTTCACTGGCCTGATGGACGTTGTCTTGGACCTCGGGGTTCTTCCAGACCTTTTGGGCGCCTCCGCGGACGCGCCGGTACACCTCCGACCAGGACTTCGACCCCCACACGTAACCGACGGCCACGCCAACGGCGAACAATGCTTTCCCTTTCACAGCAATCACTCCTTCCGAGGTGTTGTTCTTCGACACTAGTCCCGCTGGACACGCCCTGTCACGTGAACATCGTGGACGGCAAAGTCAATGAGTATTTTCAGAAATAAAACATACGGGCAAACCGTTATGGCAAACAGCGGATATCCGCTGGCAGTAAACGCATCCCAACCCCGGGCGCAATGACCATGGGCCGGGAGAAACAGCAGTGAAGCCACCAAGGGCGTCAACGGCTCTCCGGGTGGCAACCACGCATTAATCTGCGCAACCCCGCGTCAGGCCAAGGGCCAGCAAATAGACAGGTTACTTGCTACCAGTCCTCGAAACGGCTAGCGTTGCTTCTGTAGTACCGAGTCCGACCCAATCGGCAGGAGTGCTTTATTGGCTGTATTGAACAAATTCATCGGGGTTGCGTAAACGTTCCACTCCCCATATTCCATAGGGCCTCCAGGGGCCCCTTTACGGTGCCTACACCTTGGAACAGGCACCCGATGAACTGAACCTCTTAATAATGTTCACGGAATTTCCAACAACAAGAAAGTAGGACCAAAAATGGGTTTCTTTGGTTTTCTTCTGCTCGGCCTTTTGGCTGGCGCTATCGCAAAGCTTATTCTTCCCGGACGCCAGGGTGGCGGCTGGTTCGTGACCCTCTTGCTGGGCGTCGTCGGCGCCCTGCTGGGTGGCTGGATCGGCGGCCTCATCTTCGGTACGGGCCTGCAGGAATTCTTCTCGCTCTCCACGTGGCTCCTGGCCATCGGCGGATCGATTATTGTGCTGCTGGTTTACGGCCTGGTGACCGGGCGCAAGGCCTCACATGGCTAAGGACCAGAACGGCGAAGAACTCGACGGCCAGTACGTTGAGGGTGACTACGGCGACGCCGGCTCGTCCCCGGAAACGTTGAAGGACGACGCCGGCGGGGACTACACCGAGGGCGACTACGCCGAAAAGACGGTCCCTTCGGCTGACGCCGAACTCGACGCCGACAACACGGAAGAGACCGACGACAAGCGGCCGTTCTCTTCCGAACCGGATGACGAAGCCTCGGGGTCAACCCGCCCGTAGCTCGAACTAATGCCCTGCTTCATGGGCGAAGAACCCCGGAACCTGCCTCGGCAGGCTCCGGGGTTCTTCGGGTTAAACGGCCCCGATACAAAGCTGGAGGCTGATCTTTTCGGGCATGGATTGTCGGGGCAACGACGCATGTCACGGCGTACCGTCAATGGCAGGAATGGAGGCAAGGGTGCAGGAATGGAACCGAGCGATCGAGCTCGTGGAGCGTGATCTGACGGCGCAAGTGGCGGTCAGTACCTTGGCGCGGGCCGCCTTGACATCGGAATATCACTTCAGGCGGATGTTTTCCTCGTTGGCCGGTATCCCGATCTCGGAGTACATCCGCCGACGACGCTTGACCGCTGCGACGGCTGAAATCCTTGAAGGCGGGACTGTGCTGGACGTTGCTGTCCGCTTCGGCTACGGATCAGCCGAAGCATTCACTCGCGCCTTCAAAGCCATGCACGGACTAACGCCCTCTGAGGCACGCCAACCAGGTGCCGTTCTCCATTCCCAACCTCAGCTGAGGTTCCACCTCCGAGTCGAAGGGAATACCGACATGAAGCACCGCATAGTCGACAAGGCGGCCTTCCGCCTGATTGGCCTCAAAGCACGCGTCCCACTTGTCCACGAAGGACCCAACCAGGCCATCATTGACTTCCAGAGGAGCCTGGATCCCGCTGTCACGCAACGGCTACTCGGGTTCGCAGACTCAGAACCGTCCGGACCGCTGTCTGTCACGGACAACATCGACGAGCAGCGCACCGAGGGGAGCGAACTGGACTACTGGCACGCCGTCGCCTCAACCAAACGGGCAGCGGACGGCTTCGATTCCCTTGAGGTTTCGGCCAGCCTATGGGTGGTTTTCGATGCCGAAGGAAAGTTCCCTGAAGTCCTGCAGAGCATGTGGGCGGACGCCGCCACGGAATGGTTTCCAGCCAACCCTTATCGCTGGGCGCCCGGACCTGAACTCCTCAGTGTCCAAGTGGGCGAAAGCGGCACCCACGGCCGCGGCCAGCTGTGGATCCCCGTCGAAAGGGTCGAATCGGACTGACGCCATACAACCCTAGGTACGCAGGGTCCTGGCCTTCACCATCAGGAACAGCCCGTACGCCACGAGTCCTACGGCAACTGCGGCCAGCAGATAGGGCCCGTACGGCTGTTCCCTGAGGGCCTTCAAGCTCCCGTCCAAGCCGGTTGATTGCTCGGGCTGGGCACGCACGGTGGCGATGACCACCAGAAGGCCTACCAGCAACAGGGCTATTCCTTTGGCGATGTAGCCCACCACCCCAACACCGATCTGGAATTTGCGGGCGGCCTCCCGGGAGGACAAGGACAGGTCCTTCTTGAACGTCCGCATGAAACCCCTCACGGCGAACACGACACCGGTGATCATGATGCCTGCGCCCACGGCGATCAGCAGGAACATGCCGAACGGCGCCTTCATGAGCGTGCCTGTCCAGTCACTGCTGGATTCCCGGCTGCTCTGACCTTTGCCGGCAATAAAGGAAAGGATGGTCGCGGCCAAGGCGGCGAAGACCAGGGCCTGCCCCACGGCGGAGAGCCGTTTGCTGAGCTTGTTGTCCTGCTGGTTCCTATTGCCAAGGATGGCGTTTCCCAATTGCCACAACGCCAGCGCCGCACAGGCGGCAAAGCAGGCCCAGAGGAGGAAGGGGCCTGCGGGTTGGCTGGCCAGTTGGGTCACCGCACCGGTGACGTCGGCCTCGCCGCCGCGCCCCACGGCGAGCTGAAGTGCGATCACTCCGATCAGGATGTGCAACAGCCCGCTGACGGCATATCCAGCCCGGGCAACAACGGCAAGGGTGCGAGAGTTCGCTGCTTCCTCGGCCACGTCAGCGGCCTTCCGGATCTCCTCTTTGATGACAAGCCTCCTTATTTCCTGCTTGTTCACCATGGTGCCACCAACGACGGCGGGCAGGCACCTCAGTGCCTGCCCGCATCGAAGTCAGCGTTCCTAGAAACCGCAGACCGACTGCGGCCAAATGCTCCGGAGGCCTACACCCAACGGGTTGAACTGCTCGCGGACGGCCACCACGGCACGGGTCTGGCCGAGAACTTCGCCAGCGTGCCGGACAGCCTCCGCGGTGCCGGCAAGGGCATCCGACCTCACGTAGGCAGCGCCGGTATTCAAGGACTTGGCGGAGATCTGGTCAGTCATTTCGGTCGTCCTTCCTGGAAGTTCCCACCAGCCCAATTGGCTGATGTTTCAACCATCGGACGGGGCCCTCAAGAACGGCGCCGGGTCATCTCAAGATTGACTCAAGATTCAATCGGGGTGTTTCAGAACGCGAACGACACCTCAAGCACCTGTCCAGAAACCACGGTGACGCACGCCCTGACGCGGCGCCCGTCGTCGTGAATCTCGAAGTCCGCGAAAGGCACGACGCCGGCAGGAACCAGCGCGGGCGGCTCGCCGCCGAGATACACCAGCGAGGCAAAGCACCTGCGGGTGCCGGACAACCGGCCCTCAACGTAGCCGCACGCCGCATGCTTCTCCAGGGGAGAAACGCCTTCAGCATGGAAGATGCCCCCGCCCGTGTAACCGTGGAGCGGCCAGATTCCGGCATGAAGTCCCCCGGCGCTGATAACGCCCGTGCGTGCCTCAGCCGGGTGCACTCCGGCGAGCGCGTAGCCGCCATCCCGGACAGTGAGCCCTGAGCCCGCCTGGCCTTCAACGACGTGCACGCGCAGCTCGTAACCGCCGGCCGCCGTGGTTGCGGTTGCCACGCGCCAGCGTGACTCCGAGGGGTGGTCGGCGTCGTTCCAGACGGGAGCGTGCCAGCTGGCAGCTTGCCCGCGTCCGGCGTTGAGGCGGTGGATCCTCGCGCGGCGGCTGGGTGCGCCGGCGCCATCAAGGACGGCGAAGTGGTTGTCCACGGGGTCATCAGTGAACAGGGGCGTGGTGTGGCTGGAGTAAGCGAGGCGGCGGTACAGGGGATCGTCCGGTCCGGGCGAGTAGTACTTGTCGCTGCCGTGGTTGAGCAGGCGGGCGATGCCATCGGCGGCCGTGGAATGGAGGAGGTAGTTGGGTCCCTCCGCATACTTCAGGATGTCCGCCGCTTCCACTGGTGACGGCTCTTCCACGGCCGTCCACACGGGATGATCTGCGGGCAGGAGGAGGCCAACAAACGCCTTGGAGGTCCAGTACGGCGATGCGGGGCCGGAGTATTCCTGGGTCATCGGTTCAAACGCGCCAAGCCACCCAAGGGTCGGCAGGCCGCGGTGGTAAGCGCCGCCGTCGAGGAAGTACTTGGCGGCACCGCTGGCCATCCGGCGGGTCTGGCCGGGGTTCAGGGACGTCGCGCAGATCGCCTCGCCCATGAAAAGGGGCGCCACCGCAGCGTAGCGGTAGATCAGGGAGCGGCCTTGGAAAACCGGGGCACCGTTGGAGCCGAAGAACGTGGCGTGGTCCTCGAGGAAGGCAGCGAGCCGGGTCCGGCAGGTATCGAGGCGGGCATCGGCTTCGGGGTGGCGGTCGGCGGCGAACTCGGCCCACAGGATCGGGTACAGGTGCATGGCCCACCCGCAGTAGTAGTCGAAGAAATCGCCGGTGCCATGGTTGTCCCCGTCCCGGTACCACCCGCCGCCGACGTACCAGTCCTCAAGCCGGTCCAGGCCGTGCTCGATCTGGTCCGCGTTGTGCTCGAATCCGGCACCGGCAAGGAATTCGGCGATCATCACTTGGAAGAGGACCCAGTTGTTGTCCACGCACACGCTGCGCGAGGAACCCTGCAGCCACGCGGCTACCTGCGCTTGTTCGTCACCGGTCAACGTGTCCCACAGCCACGGCTTGGTCAGCTGCAGGCCCAGGACGATGGATGCCGCTTCCACCATGGGCTGGGATCGGTCGGTGATGGGCAGCCACGCTTCCGGGCCGCCAATCCGTGTCCCTTCCAGGAGCCCGTCACGGTAGGGAGGCAGGTGTCCATGGGGATCGCCACCACCCTCCCCCGCCACACGAAAGGCTGCCAGCAGGAAGGTCCGGGCGAATCCCTCCATACCGTCGGACAAAACCCCCGACGACGACGGCCTGCCGCCCAGCCGGACCAACGCCTTCCGCGGGGAGAAGTACGGGCGCACCGCGAACAGCTGCTGGTCTGCAAAGGCCAGCCAGTGCTCCCGCGTCCACCCGGTGATCGGGCTGAGGTCAAAGTCCGGGGCGGGCATGGTGAAGCCGGTTGCCATGGGTCTCCTGCTGGGCGATGGGTTCTAGCCCCACCACCGTAGATGTCCCGATCCCTGCATGGGCTGAGATGAACAAAACTGAACCCTGCTGTCGTTTCAGAAGCCGTCTGCACTTGCGTGTGAGCTTGTCCGCTACGTCCCAGGCGTCCGGTGGTGAGCGGGCGAGCCAATCGAGCATAGTCACAACGGTGGCGTCCCCGTTCCGGCAGGCGGCCAGGGCTTTGCCAGGACCGGGCCGTTCGCGCAGGGTTCCGGTGAGTCCGTGAATCGACGTTGAGGGTGTCGGGATCCACGCAGGCACCGAGAGAGCGTCCGCGCAGGGCCGTCAGGTCTTGAGTTTTGGTGGAGACACGGGCGTAGCCGATAGGCATGGCGCCAAAGTGCGGCGTTTAGGGTACCTTCACCGGGCAGACTTGCGGGCGGGTCATATGGGAATTCTGGTTCCGCGGAATGACGGGAGTTCTGACGCGTGCTAAGTGGGTCGGGACCGCGACCGGTTGAGGAGCGATGCTCCTATGGATCGTCAAGCGGCTTTGGCGAGTTCCTCTGTGGTGTTGGCAGGTTGCAGGGCGGCGTAGATTTCTCGTGCGACGTAGCGTTTGAGGCAACGGATGATTTCGGGTTTGGACAGGCCTTGCTGAGTTCGCCGGTCAGCGTAGGCGCGGGTTCGTGCGTCGTAGCACAGGCGTCCGAGAACGACGATGTAGAGAGCGTTGTTGGCGGCGCGATCACCGCCTCGATTGAGTCGGTGACGGTGAGTTCTGCCGCTGCTAGCCGGGATGGGAGCGGCTCCGCAAAGGTGCGCGAACGCGGCCTCGGATTGTAGCCGGTCGGGGTTGTCCCCGGCGGTGACGAGTAGTTGTCCGGCGACTTCGGTGCCGACACCAGGAAGGGCAAGCAGGTGTGGTGCGGCTACGGTGGCGAGCTCCGTTAGCTCAATGTCGGCCTCTGCGGTCTCTTCTGTGAGGTTTTGGTGACTACGTGCCAGACGACGCAACGCGGTCTTGGTAGCGTGCTCTGGTTCGCCGAGATGACCGGTTGGCCGCATTTTGGCACAGGTCTTGATCAGTACCGTCGTACTCAGATGGCGTAGCTGCTCTCGTAGCTGCGCCGGAGCGGTGATCAGCAGGGCTTTGAGCTGGTTTGTGGCTTGGGTGCGGGCTTTTACGGCGCCGTTGCGGGCTACCCGAAGCGCACGGATCGCTTCAATCTTCCCGTTGCGCGTCTTGGGTTGGCCCTCCGCGGTCCCTGATAGCGCAGCCCGGGCCGCCGCATACGCATCAACCGGATCAGACGGAGTGAGAGCCAATTCGAAGAAGCCACCCTTTGTGTCAGAACGCTGGCTGGCCAAGTCTCAGACAACCACTCGTCAAACACCTTCGCATCCAACGAATTGCGCACTATGGGCCGGTACCGGTGTCAGATCCCGGCGCACGTCTGGCCTAGGCCTTCCGTGAGCCATCGGCCCGCCAGGTCCTTCAGCTCATGTGCTCTCATGACCTTCACAGGGTCAGTGGCAACTTCCCGGCGCCCAGCCCTGCACCCGTTGGAAGCGATGGCGTTCGAAGAACAGTTCCCGCCGGCTCAGGAGCGTTAGTGCTATGCGTATCCTGACGCGCAGGCGTTGCACGCGGGGACCCTGCTGTGCTGCACTTGGGACGGGGGTTGGGTTGTGTTGTGACTACTGTGGTGCCATGTCGTCTCGAATTCTCGTTCCTCTTATTTGGGGAATCGCCGGGCTCACCTTGGGCGCGTGTCTGGCCTTGTTGATCGTAAACAGCTGGACACCAGATTGGATTGAAGCGACCGGTACCTGGTTTGGCGCCGTGGCAACAGTTCTGACGCTTTTATGGGCGGTACGCAGTTTTCGATCGGACCAAGCAGAGCGGGAGAAAGGCCGCCAGGCCGAACGTGAGAAGGACAACGCTGAGCAGATCGCTCGAGAAGAGGCCGAAATGAAGCAGGCCAGAAAGGTGTCCATATCCCTCTCAGGGGGTACTGCCAACGGTTCTCCGCCAAATCAAATGATGACAAGCTTCCGTCTCAGAATTAAGAACCACTCCAAGTACGGCGTCACCGTGCACGCCGTTAACCTCGATGATCGGCTGAAGCCCAAACGTCCACTGCCATCTGAACACTACCTCCAGCCCGGAGAGGAGCTCAGCGAGTTGATCCAGGTTCAGGACATACCTGTCCAAGAAGGGGACCTCAGCGGTCATTACACGACGCGATTCACCACCGAAGTGATATACGGAATCAACGGAAACGATTGGCGCCGAAACTCCATTGGTGATCCGAAACGACTTTTGGCGCCGACCACAAGCCTGCCGCCGGCACGGTGACTGCGACGTTGCGGCGGGTTCCGCTGGCATCAGATTCAACACCTAAAGGGATTAAGGGGACTCTGTGGATCTGAGACCTCGCGGAGTGGTATTCGTGAGTGCAGTTCATGGGCGGATACGCTGGTTACACCGGCCGCTAAACTACGGGTCCAGTTTGCCGCCCAAGGCCTTCAAACATCCCACGCGATTTCGGTAACCCTTCCCGGGAACGCAGGAACGAGACTGCTGGAAGCGGGGCGTGCTTCACAGATCCTTAAAAACGTCATCGAGAATTGGGCCCCGGCCCGGCTGCAAAACCCGTTCGTGGTTACAATCAGCGAGCCAGGGGACAAAGTCTTCACAGCCGATGCCAAATTACTCAGTTTCCTGAACGTCACAATCAACGTATCGAGCTTGTTGCCTGACGCTCTCATAGCGGACGTTCTCCCTGAAAAGGTCCAATTCTGGTTCATTGAAGCTGTAAACACAGACGGTGAAATCAACGAAACGCGTAGGGCTAACCTACTCTCGTGGGCAACACAGCAGTCCATAGATCCCAAACATTGCTCGTTCCTGACCGCCTTCAACTCGCGGAACGATCCAGCGGCCAGGAAACGGCTCAAGGACCTTGCCTCAGGGACATATGCTTACTTTGCGGATGAACGCGGACAAGAACTGGCGTGGTACGCGATCGATTCCTGACGGGGCGAGTCGTTCCTCGGGCGTCTTTCCCCTCTGGCAATGCTCGCTAACTTGTCGGCTTGTTGTCAGCTCTGTGGCTATAGGAGTCCATGCCTAAATATCGGTAGACAGTCGCGCGGCTGGCTCCGATGATCTTTCCGATGTCTGATGGCTTGAGGCCTCGGGCTTTCAGTTCATGTGCTCTCTTGACCTTCTCGTGGCCTGTCGTGATGTCCCGGCGGCCTGCTTTCCTTCCGTTTGCAGCTGCTGCCGCCATGCCGGCCTTGGTCCGCTCGGAGAGTTGGTCTCGCTCGAGCTGGGCGAAAGCAGAAATGATGGTGACCATCGCCTGGGCCATCGCTCCCCCGACCTCACTTGCCGGGTCGGTGGCGATCCCATCCCGTAAGGAACGGAACCTGATACCTAGGGATTTGAAGTCATCCAACAACTCGAGCAGGTGACGGGTGTTCCGTCCTAACCGGTCCAACTTCCACACCACGACTTCATCCCCTGGACCGAGGCGATCTAACATCCGATCCAGCTCGGGACGACTGACCCGGGTCCCGCTGATCCCCTGGTCCTTATAGATCCGCTCACACCCGGCTGCTTCCAGTTCACGGATCTGCAGATCGGTCTTCTGATCAGCCAAGCTGACGCGGGCGTATCCGAGGCGTGCCATCACTTCTCCGTCTTATCAAAGGACAAATATTGCTGATTCCGAGAATACGGCAGTGAGACACTTTGTTTGGACAGGCGAGGTGTCGGAAATCCGCGAAGTCGAATCGTCCTCCCCAGCCACGTCCGCGTTTCCCATCAAAGGATCCATTGATGAGATACCCGCGGGGCGCCGAAAAGTTGCAGAACTCCCGGTCATCGTGCATTTCATCGTGCGGCTCCTACCTACATGTCATGGCCCCCAGAGGAGGAATCCTGAATGATGGTTTCACTTGCACGGTGACGGACCGGCTTACGGGCAGACAGTTGGGACGTCCGTGCCTCTGGTGATCGGGGACAATATCTCCATGTCGCAAAATGCTGAGATGCACCGACAGATGCCGTGGCCGTTTCCGGATGACCGCTTTCCCGAAGGTCTAGGTGCCCTGGTCATGAAGTCCGTTCTTTCTGGTGAGCGACCTGTTCTTCAAGTTCTTCATGACCCAGACAATGGGTGGGGCTTTGCTGATGGAGTGGGTGATCCGAACACCTCTGGTGGAGCAGTTGCTGCACACACCACTCACCTCACACGGCTTGACCCGACGCTTGGTGAGATGGCGAAGTTGCCACCTGGACGCTGGCTGACCGTTTAGAAGTCGGCGGAGAGTGGCACATTCGAAGCTTCGTGGGGAGGAGGAATCGACGATGCCAGGTTCCCAAGAGAACAGCCTTGATGGAACATCTGGGCGTGAAGTGAATTTCGAAAACTTAGCGCCTGGTGTTCGTGTTGTTCACAACGCTCTGGAGCTTGCAATGGAACCCGAGCTGTGGACTGTTGAACTGCGCGATGGTTCGCAGCTGACAGTCCTCGCACACTCCGGCTCTGTTCAGGGCCATGAGGTTGTCTTTTCCCTGTTCTTTAGTGGGAAGCCCAATCTGTCACAGCCACCGCGACATGGATGATCAGCCCGGCCGCGAAGTAGTGCGTGTAATAAGCCTCAGAGCCCCGGCGAGGCCCAGGTCTGAAATGCTTCCGCTCGTCTTGCGGCGGTTGTCCAGCGCTCGTCGGACTTGGGTATGACACGGTCATTTCCGCTCACCGTGCGTTTCCCCTGAGCACGGCGAGTGGTCTCAGGACCCGGCTGTCATGCGCTAAGGCCGCTGACCTGATGGTACAGCGCCCCAAAGGGCCTGAGTGGTCCCGCCTGGTGAAGGATTCCCTACGGGTGAACTGCACTAGTCACAGGCCAGATGGTTTGTGTGGCTCCAGAGTGGCGGGCAGACGAGGTCAAGTAAGCAACGCTCACTCTAATCCGAGATCCAATGACAACTTCCTGAGGGCTTCTTCGTCGAATCAATACGGTCATGGGCGGAAGCCCTCCTGAGCCACGGGCGACGATGGATCCAAGGATCACCCCGCGACTCGTTTATGCGCTCCTAACTCCCTGTCTTGAATTTCTTGAGTCGCACGTTGTCGTAGTACCTGCCGATCTTCCCAGAACCGAGCGCCCATGAGAGTACCTCCCCCGGCTCCTATAAGGGCGCTTACCGCCAGCACTACCGGACTCGGGCTTCCTATTCCAAGGGCCAAGAACGCTATCCAAGTTGCGGGCACAGCAACAACGACAAGTGCAACTACAAATAGGAATACAAACAGAGACTTTTTCATCGTTAGATCTTTCTATGAAATGCCCGCCATGGGGTTTTAGGGCCATAGGGGCTGCGGTTCAGACGGCAGCGCCTAGAAACTCATTTTTGCTGAAGGGCCTGGTTCCAAATATCTTCGAATCCCTTGGCGTCGATCACCTCAGGGCTGAACTCTGGATGGTCTGCAATCTCAGCAACTGACGGCATCAGCACCTCCGATAGCCTCGTGGTTCCTGTCGCAAGACTTCCATCCGAGTAGTCCATTCGGCCGTTTCGGTAGACCTCAACTTTCCGAGTTTCCACCCTGTCTACGATCTCACTAACCAAAATGACAGGTTCATCTTCGAAGTCATGGTGCCAATAAACCCTGATGAAAGTCTTCATTTTGCTTCGTTCGCCCCCCACGAGAGGATTCTTCCTGTGAGGTCCAGGTCTGTCTCGCCAGGAACAACAAAGACTGCATCGCGCCCCTTCACAACGTTCAACCCTGCCACATCAACCTCCACGAAATTACTGAACCTTTGCGGTTGGAAAGGCATGCCTAGGAAGCATCTTGACAGTTGCGCACACGTTTTTGTTCCCGGGCCGATGTCCGACAGATATTGACCATTTCCATAGCGAGCATCTTTGGGATTTACGCTGGACAACGAGGGTCTCAACTGTTTGCTGCCGAGAATACCTTTCATACCGGCTTCATCCGTGTAGTGGTAAAGAGAGCCGGACCCTGAACCGGAAGCCGCTGGTGCTGTTGCAGCCTTTGCCGCAGCCTGGTTGCCGAGGGTCTTGGTTTGTTGTTGGGCTGCTTGATATGACTGCTTCGCGAGGTTTTGGGAAGCTACCCTGGCGGAGGCTGCACTGGCTGCCGCCCCTCCGCCGTTGCCGGCGAGTCCTCTGACGAAGGAGCCTACGTAGGGGGCTACTTTACTGAGGACCTTGCCGCCGAAGGCTCCGGCCGGGGCTCCTACGAGGCCCCATCCGATATTCTCGCCCATGCCGCCGTAGTAGTCCTGGGCGGAGGGTGCGGGTTTGCCTTGTGCCATGTCGGCCATGGCGGTGGCCCCGGAGGTAGCGATCGCTCCTGCCACAGCACCTCCGATCAGGGCGCCCGCCGCGATGAGACCGCACACAATCGTGGCAGCACATCCTGTGGCCAGACCCACGATACCGACGGTGATGATGGCTCCCACGACGGCACCTGTGACGGCACCGACGATTTCAGATCCGTGGTCTTTGAAGAAGTTGCCGATGTCGCCGAACCAGTCCAGGCCGGAGGGGTCTGCGCGGTTGATGGGGTCTCCCCACGCGTAGGAGTAGGGGGTGAACCCTTCGCTCTTGTCGGTGTGAAGGACGGGGTCGGCGGTGGTGAAGGCACCGGTGACGGGGTCGAGTTCGCGGGCCCCGAGGTGCGTGAGTGAGCTGATGGTGTCGTCCAGGCCGCCAATGAAGCCGTTGGCTGCGCTGAATCCTGTCCCGTTGGCGGCGTTGGAGCCTACCCCTGCGGTGGTTGCGGTGGCCGCGGTGTAGGTGCCGTTGCCGGTGCCGGTGAGGTTCGCTCCGCGTGCGAGTCCGTAGGGGTCGGTGTACCGCTGAACGGCGGTGATTGCCCCTGCGCCGACGGTGGGCTGTGTCATGGTTTGTGCCGTGTTCACGGAGTCGCCCACGATCAGGGAGAGTTTCACGACGCCGGCGGCGGCTGTGCGTTGGGCGACCGTCTTGCCTGCGAAGGTGTAGGTGCAGGTCGCTGTCTTCACCGGAGTTGCGGCTTTGGTGGCGTGCGCGGTGACAGAGCCGAGGGTGACTGTTGTCCCGGAACCATCGGTGAGCCCGACGAGGTTGCCTGCTGCGTCGTAGTAGCGGGTGCTGAGGCTGCCGGCACCGGTGGTTGGGGCGGGCGGTGTGCCTGCCCCGGCGCCCGGGTTGGGGTTCGCCGGTACGGCGCTGGTTCCGGTGGTGGTGGCCAGCAACCCATCCGGGGTGTAGGTCATGGTCTGGCCGGCCCGTCCGGTCATTCGCCCGGCAGCGTCCCAGGTAAAGTTCCAGGGCGTTGCGCCGGCCGCGGTGGAGGTAATCGTGTCAACCTGGTGCGGTCCGGCTGTACCGGGCGCGGCGTAGCTGTACTGTTCCTTTGCTGTCAATGCTCCGCTGGCGTCGAAGCGCCTGACTTCGGAACGGTCTCCGGCTGCGGTGTACGTGTAGGTTTGCGCGTATGGTGCCGGGCCGCCGAGGCCGGTGACGCTAGGGGAGGCCGGTGCCGGGACGGTGGTGCAGGTCTTGGCCAACGGGGTCCAGACGGCTTCGAGCCGTGAGGCGTAGTCGTAGTCGTAGCACTGGTAGTCCGAAGCGACGCCCGGGCGGCTGCTGAAGGCCAACTCCCGTGAGCTGAGCTTCCCGGCTTCGTTGTAGGTGTACCGGGTTTTGCCCAAGTCCGCGACGGCGCCGCGGGTGGTGTTCGTGGTCCATTGCTCGTTCAGCCTGCCGGTTGAGGCGCTCCAGCTGAAGTACGTTTTGTTGGTCCCGGTCATGTTCCCGGGGCTTTCGGTCAGGGTAGCGACGTCGTATTGGGTGTACTGGGTGAGGAACCCGAGGTGATCGTACTGCGCGGCGCCGGCGAACTGGTCACCGGCAGTGTTCCACGTCGAGGACGGATTCTCGAACCCGTCATAACCGTATTTGACCGTCTCTGCCGGCAGACCACCGATAGCGGGGGTCACCGCGCCGGTGACCTGCCCGGAGGTGGAGTAGGACCGAGTCGTCGTGTACGAACCGCTCAATCCGGTGAGTGTCGACGGCAGGGTGATGGTTGTCGTGGACGGCTGGTACGCGTCGTTGTAGCCGCTAAATGCCGTGGTGACCGGCTGATCGATCCCGGCACCGTTGTTCCTGGTGCTGCTGCTGGGCAGGCCTTTCATCTCCAGGTCGTAAACGTGTGATTCCAGGGTCTTCGCTGTGGCGCCGCCGACTGAGACGTTCTTCGCTGTGGTCCGGTCCAGCTTGTCGTAGACGTAGCTGGTGACAGTGCCCATGGCGTCAGTCGTGGTCGCTGTGCGACCTGCGGCGTCGTAGGTGGTGCTCCGGGTTCCGGCGTCAGGGTCGACGGCACTGGTTTCGCGTCCTGCGGCGTCGTAGGTCCAGGTCCACAGGTTTGCCCCGTCGCCCATGCGGGTCAGCTGCCCTTGTGCATCGTAGATGTAGGTTGACGTGTCAGCGGCGCCGCTCGGGGCGGTTCCGTGGAACAGCGAACGGCTTTCGATGTTTCCATCCAGATTCACGATGGTTTTCACGGCAGACTCAGTCCCGGGCCCGGTCACCGTGGTGGTGTCCATGCCCGTATAGGCGATCTGGGTGGCCCACAGCTCCTGGTTTTCGTTGGTCATCGTCCGGATCTTGGTGGGCCGGCGTGCTGCGTCATATTCGTAGATCGTCGAGGAAGGCACCGCCAGGGCGGGGACCCTCAGGACACCGTCAGGGGCGTTGGAGATGAAGTAGTTGTTATTAACAGTGCTCTTCGCCCCGCGGGAGTCATACCAGGTGTCGGTGACAATCGTTCCGCCGCCGGGTGACATTTTCTGGGTTTGCCGTTCCCGTCCGAGCCCGTCGTACAGGACGTACGACGACATGGGGGTCCCGTCCCCTGCGATGGTGACGGTCTTGACCCATGACGGGTTGGTCTTAGAGATCGAGTAACTGGTTTCAACGGTCGGGGTCGGGTTGGACGCGGCCGGGCGCATTGGGTCCCACTCCCCGGTGACTCTTCCCGCGTTGTCATAGCGGTAGGACGTGATTTTCCCGTTAGGGTCAGTCTTGGTGAGCGGCTGCCCACGCATCGAATCGAGCGCGATCGTCGAGATCCAGCCCATAGGGTTGGTTTGGGTGACTTTCGTTGGCAGGCCCGTGGCCGGCGTGTAGGCGGTGGTGGTGTCCCGTGCCGTGCCGGTGCTGTTATCGCGTGAGTTGCTTTCACGGCCCAGCGCGTCGAAAGTGACCGTCGGGCCCTGCGCCCAGGTGGTCACGGTCGTCCCGGAGACGGCCGTGGCGTTGTCCGAGCGTGCCAGGTTGCCCTTGATCGGGGCGGTGTAACCGGCTGATCCGGGGATCGCGGACGTGGAGGCATCGTACAGGTTGCGCGTAGCCTTCAAGAGATTACCGTTCGGACCCGTGCCGGAGCATACCCCCTCGTAGGTGTCCACGGTGGCGGGAAGCGACAGAATATTGCTCGTCGTGTTGTCGGCGTACCCGGTGACCTCACAACTTTCATCCCCCGCAGCGCTTTGTTCGCCCGTGGACGAGGTCCTGATGGGCCGGCCGTACGCGTCGTACGCCATGGACGTCACCGAAACACGCATCGACGCGGATTTACTTGTCGCCGTTTTCTTCGTCACCGAAGTTGTGCCGGTGTGACGTGCCTGGGCGGCGCCTGTGGCGACTGTTCCAGTCGCGGTCGGCGCGGACGCCCACGGGACGGTGATCGAGGTGCCCAGGAGTGTTCCGCCATCACCGGCGTAGCTTTGCTTCTCCACTTCCTGACCAGCGAACCAGACCGAATCGGGGACGGCGCTGCCGTCCGAAAGGGTGATGATGTCCGCTCGGAGACCGCCGGTGGTGTTGGACGGGGTGCCGTTCAGGCCTCGCAAGTATGTGGTGACCGTCGTCGGGTTCGACGCTGCGGTGCCGACCTTGGTCTTGACCTGTGACCATCCGGCCAGGGAGGACCAGGTGATGTTCTGGCCCGCGGTACCGGACACATACTTCGGTGCGGCGTACTTCCACGCCGGGGTGCCGATGTAGCCGTAGGAGGTCACAGAATCCAGGCTGCCTGTGCTGCCGGGCCCGCCCTTACTGACGACGGTCTCCACCGGGTAGATATTGAAGTGATCGGTCCGTGCCGGTTGAGCGATGGGAGTGGTGGGGGTCCAGCGCTGCGGGAAGCAGCGCTTCGTGTTCGTTTCAGCCGAGGCCGGGAGGCTGGTCTGTGAACAATCGGATGCCTTGTAGGTGACCTGGATGGACGCCCCGGTGGCTGTTTCGATGGTCGAGAGGCGGTACCGGTCAAACGGCGCCAGACCATCCACGGCCCAGACCCGGTTGTGCAGGGTTTGGCCCTTGAATACCACGGCGGGGTCATCGACCCATCCGCCCGTTGATGAGGTCTGGTTGGAGCCCTGGTGGATCAGCGATCCCAGCCACAGCGCCGGTTTTGTTCCGTCTCCCGGGTCAGGCATGGCGTGCCCGAAGGTCCAGAAGTCAGTGTCGCCGTAACCGGCCGGGTTCACCGACAGGGACTGGCTGATGACGGTCTGCAGGCGGTAGTAGGTGAAGAACGTCGGCGAATACGTCGTGCAGGTCCCGGTGGAGGCGCACGCAAATTCTGCCGGGACATCCCCGTTGGGGGTGGGGCAGCCGGTGACGCCTTCGCAGCGGCCGGTGTAGCCGAAGTTCACATGCAGGGGTGCCTGGGTGGACAGTTCGGTTCCGGCGCGCATGCCGTAATCCACCCGGGCCAGGCGGCTGGCACGGTGGTACGCCTTGAGCGTGCCAGTCCCGGCCTGAGACTTGTAGAAGTTCGTGTCCTGCGTATAGAAGAACCCTTGGGAGTTGCCGTTCGGGTCCACGACGTAGTCCAGGTTCCAGGCATAGGCCTGCATGCAGGACGAACTACCGAACCCGGCGCTGTTATAGCAGGGCTGGCCGGGGAGACCGTAAACAGGCACGATGTCAGCCGAGTAGTTGTCCTTGCCGGCCGACCAACCCGGGATACGGTTCACACCGAACCAGTACTGCACGCCGCTGGTGTCAGTGATTTTCCAGTACCCGCCATCGAAGGTGCCATTGGCGGCCCCGGTGAGGTATTCGAGTTTGGTGTTGTCATCGTTCTGCAACTTGTACAGACCGGTGGTCGCGTCCCGAATGACCAGCCCTGATCGGCCGCCGAAGGAGATCGTGAACTGCTGCCCACCGGGGTTCCCGCACAAGTCATAGGAGTTCGCCACGCCCTGATCCATGCAGGAACCGAACTTCTGCTGGACCTGACCGCCACCGGTCAAAGCCCACCCATCCCCCACGGGCGAGGCCTGGTTGTTCGTGGAGCTGGTCAGCCCGTCAACACGGGAGGAGTCATAAGAGATGCCCAGGGCCGGGGTAGGGCCCGCCGGTGCATCGCGCAGGGCGAACGGGTAGCTCCACGTGAAGGCACCGGTTTGGCCTGCGACGCCCCAGGAACCGGACGATGTTCCCGGCAGGGCGGTGAAGTCGCCGGAGCCTTTGTCGTTGCCCGGTACAGGGGCCATCGGCACGGAGGCAGGGGCCGCGTTGATGGGCTGGATCGGCACCGAGCGTGTACCGGCCGGGCCGGACACCGCTGCCGGGTCAGCCTGTGCACTGGGGGTCACAGAGGGCAGGGCATCGGTGCCGATGCCATCGATGGTCCGGCCGGTCCCGTTGGCCTCGGGGTTTTCCACGATCTGGTGCTGGGCCGAGGTGTCCGCTTCGGGGGTCCATTGCTGGACCGGGACGGGCTTGACGTCACTGACAGCGTCCGGGGAGGACCACGGGGCGGTGATGTAGATGAAGCCGGCGCCGGAGGCGATCACGGCCGCGGAGACCACACCCGTGATGGCGGCCCGTGGCTTGGAGCGCATCAGGGAGGAGAAGATGCTCATTTCAGAAGTCCCTTTGTGGTGTCAGTGAATTTTGCTTGGGCGTTAGTGAAGGTCTCTGGTTTCAAGACACCTTGGGTCATGACCGGTTTGAAGATGTTGCCGGTGAACCCGTAACCGAGTTTCACGACATCGGTTGATGCTGTTGCGCTCCGGTGGGTCTTCTGGGAAGCAGCAATGATCCAGGTACCGGTGGTGTTGGTGTTTGTTCTGGTGACCCGCAGCTGGGCGTTGATCTTGTCGTAGACCGCTGAGATGAAGGACCATTGCCCCACGGGGAGGAGGGTATCTCCGGAGACGGCCTCGCCGGAGCCGTCCGTTGCCCACGCCGCCAGTTCGGGTTTCACCTCGTTAATCCGCAACGCCCCTGCAGGGTTGGTTCCTGCCCATTGCACGATCAGGTCCTGGATGGAGGTGGTTGATGTGGTGGGGCAGAACCAGCCCGAAACGCTGAAGCTCTTGGCCGGGTCAACAGCCGGGCCGGTTGTTTCAGCCCACGAGGTGGTGTTCGTGAACTTGAGCATCTCCGGAGTGGACACGGTGTTCCCGTTCGGTGTTGACGTGCAGCTGTTAGTCGCACCACTTGACCCGACCGGTGCCCACTGGACTCCCTGGCTGCCTTTGAACGTCAACGGCATGAACGTGCTCGGGGTGACAGAGCCCTTACCGACGCTGAAGGTGATGTGGCTGGCTGCTGCATTGTGCAGAGGCACGGTCACGTTGCCGGCTGAATCGAAAGCCCAGACCGTCAACGAGGTGGTGTCATCCAACGCGGCAATCGATATATCGGCGCTCATCCCACCAGCCGGGCACACCGCCACGTAGGCCTGGATCCGTGAATCACCGCAACGGATGCTTTGCGGGTAGGAAGATTCGGCCGCTCCGGAGGTAATGGAGAAAACGAAACCTTCGACCGGCTCCGAACCAGCTGGCAGAGCCAGACGGAAGCTGTAGATCGTTGAACCAATCACGCCGTCATCATGCCTATATTCGTCTGGTTCGTCCGGATCCGGGACCGTAAGCTTCACCGGGTTTTGTGTAGTGCCAATTTCAGTAATGGTCGGGGCCGCCGGGGGCGTCGAATCAACGACGAAGTTGAACCGCATCGTCCCCGAATACGCACCCCACAGGTCCTTGGACTGGGATTGGAGGTAGTACTTGCCGTCAGGGAGAGTGACGTCGATCTGCCAGTCAAATTGATCCCCTGCAGCTGCACCGGAAATCCCGCTGCTGCCCCGCACAAGGGCACCGGTTGAGGTGTAAACCTCCATGTAAACCTGGATCGGACCGCCAACGGCACCGTCCGGGTCGCTGTCCGAGACACGGAAAATGGGCTTGGGGTTGCGCGTGACGTAGTACGCAGGCGCGCCTTGTGGGTAGGCGTATTTACCGCCGGTAATGGTGCCGATCACGGGGGTGTTCGGCGGGAGGTTGTGGGTGACGGTGAGCGTGGCGCTGTTTTCGAATTTCTTCCAGCCCAGCGGGTCAGACTCATTCCCGGCCGCCAGCATGACGTTCCACACGGTCCTGTTCAGCAGGATGGACTTCGCGGCCATGAGGTCAAAGCCGACGGTCCCGGCCGGGCACGAAGCGTTGTAGCCCTTGGCCACAGCCCCCATGTCGGTGCGCATGATCAGGCCCGGCTGCACATTCCAACGCGTCGCGGCGCCGATGTCACCAGTGATCCAGGACGCGACATTCGCCGGCGTGCAGGAAGAAGACCACGTTTCCACGGTGTTCAACCGGGCAGCGAGAATGTCACGGCCCACCAGGTAGGAGGTGTTGAACTGGAAGTACGTGCGTGCCAGGTGGCTCACGCCATCGGGTGCCCAGTAGCTCGGCAAATAGCCGACGTGGCCTTGTCCGTTGGTGAGGTTCCCGTTCCAGTACGACGTCTCCGGGTAAGCAGAGTCAACGAAAACGTAGTTCGCCCTCGACGCCGTCCAATCCGGATCCACATAGACCGGGAACTTCAGGGCGGCGGTATCGAGGATCTCGTCCATGCCGAAAATCTGGGACTGCTTGCCGGACTCGGTCCCGAGGCTCAGGCTGAACGGCCTGGCGATGCCCTGGCCACCGGGGTCCGTGGCCGTGGCGCCCTGCGCGGAAGAATCCCACCACAGACCGCCGGTGTTCCGCATTTCCACTTCACCCGAATCGGTGCCCTTCGCGGTGAGATCCCCGTCCGCGTTCTGCTCTACCACGGTGTTCTGCGAGTCCAGGAAGATCCGCATCTCCGCCACTCGCGGGTCCTTCGCGGCCTCCGCTGTTTCGATTTTCAACACCTGCGAGATACCGGTCTTGTGCACGAGCTGGATCAAATCCACACCCGGCAAGACCTGCCGGAACGTAGCAGAGTTACCTTCCACCACCGGTTCCGGCAACGTCCCGAAAGGCCAGGACTGCGTCAACGAGTGGCCGTTCTTGTCATCCAGGCTGGCGATCTTGTCTGTACCGCCCGTGCCAACGGTAATATCCACCGGCACGTTCTCAGGCTTAAGAACGCTGACACCATCCACCGTGGCCCGCACCAGATCAGTCGAAATGTCAGCCCACCCCGTGCTGGTCTGCATACGCACAGGATCCGTGCTCATCGTCGTCGTCAACGTGCCATCAGGATGCGCCACCGTCAACGCCGTCGGCGTCGTAGCGGCCTCGACCACAACATCCTTCGACGTGTCGGCAGCCTCAGCCACAGCCGAAGACTCAGACTTCGCTCCTTCAACCGGGGCCGCAGGGGTTTCCGTGTCCGCGTGGGCGACCGGCACGAACAAACCCAGAGTCAACAAGCCAAGGCTCAGCACCGGCACGCAGGCACGGCGAAGCAGGGCAGAGGACGTACGCACTAAAGGGACTCCTTCTGGAGTAACAGACACTCGACAGAGGGAAGTAGACGCAGTCTCGAAACCCCCAATAACGACTAGCGAAGTGAAGAATATCCCCCACTAAGGGTTTTGCCAAAAAATTGCCAGTCAACACACAGAAACAACCAATATCATTTGCGAAACCATGACACATTCCGCAGGTTTCGTTCCAAGAACACAGCCACACACCCACCAAGCCCACACCCGACGAGCCCCCGCGCAGGCCCCTTGGGCAGCCCTCAAAAGCAAGACAAGACCGTGCAGCTAACACCACCAGAACGAATCAGCCCACTCCCAAGCCCTCACCGATTCTTGACCCGCCATACTTCGGAGCGACTCCGAAGAAGGACGCCCGAAAACCATGCGCGACGCTGTCCGGCAAAGGATCCCCTTGCGTGCCCCGCTCGGAAACCCCCTCCCCCGCCATTGCTGAGACAGTTCACGGCAAGACGTCTTAACGAGACCCCATCCCGGGCGGAATCCCTCGATTGTGAACCGCAGCGCTATTTGGCTTCGAACTTGTCGAGCTTAGTGGCCGATCAGGAGTGTTTCTCTGGCTGCGTCGACGACCTCGGGGGTTAGCGCGTCGACATGGTTGAGTGTTTGGATGCGGTGTACTTGGGTTAGGAGCCTGTCGACGAGTCGGAAATTGCCGCCCGTTATTCTGGCGATTGTCGCGACTGCTGCCGTGTATCCGAGGTTTTCATCCGGGTTTTGGGGGCCTGAAGGGATCCGTTGCGAGAGTACTGCCGTGAGCTCGTCGGTGGTCAGTGGCCGGAATTCGTGGGCGAACCCGATTCGGCTGTAGAGCTGGGGGTAACGGGCAAGCCGTTTTTCGATTCCGGGCATGCCGATGAGGATTACTCCCATGGTGTGGCGGTCGTAGTAGTCCCGCACTTGTTCCAGGCCTGTGGCTTTGAGGCGGTCGGCTTCGTCGATGATGAGGAGTTGGGTGTGTGCGCTGGATCGGGATTCGGTGTGCAGGAAGGGGTCTATGACTCCGTGTTCGGCGTAGTCCACTGCGTAGGAGATCTGCTGGCAGGCAGTGGGTATTCCCTGGTCGATCTGCCGCACGGTCGCCGCGACTGTGGGTGTGTAGAAGGCAGTCCGCGCGTCAAGGATTCTTTGCGGGACGGGTTGGGCTTCCTCGGTGAGCGTGGCTTGCCAGGCATCCCATTCGTCCACTGCTGCGTAGTGGTCTCCGGCGCGAGTGGCGAGCTTCTTTGCACCGCACCCGGGCGGTGCGGTGAGTGTGCCGAGCGCGGCGAGACATGGACTACCTCGTAGCTGCCGCCGCCCTGCCGCGACATCTCTAAAGTGATTCCGCCAGCATCAGAACCGGAGATCACGCGATCAAGGCGGGGCGCGATGAAGTCCAACACGTTCTGCGTATTTCGCTCCGCCAGGATCCAGCGTCGGCGCATCTTGTGCGCGGTCGTCGCCGTCGTCCCGCTACCGCCGAAAATATCGACGACCAGCTCCCCGGGGTTGGTTGCGATGTGGATAATCCGCTCCAGCAGACAATCATGAACATCTACAACAATGCCAATAAGGTGTTCAACCTCCACAAGAATCTTCCCTGGAAAAGCCTATTTCTTGTTTCCTAAACAGGGTGTACACCTTGTTCTAGGACAAAGAAGCCGCTCCTTGTGAGACCGGACTTCGACGAGGAGCAACAGGATGTCGGACTACCCCACCGCACACAACGCCTACAGCCGAGAACGCCGAGACTATACGCAGGCTAGTCAGGCCGTGGCGGCTACATCGGCCAAAGTACAGGAAGCACTTTCCGGACTCAGCCAGTTATTACAGGCCGGCCCTGAAGCGGTAGGCGCGGCAAGCGCCGTTCTGACCGCCGTTACGGCCGCACTTGCTTCCGCCCAGGCCATCACGCAAGCGGCATCGACTGTTGCACAGCAGAACGCGCCACCAATCGGACTAGCGGGAGGGGCTGTCGTCGCTGCTTTGGGTTCTCCTATGGCCGCTGCAATCGGAGCGGGTGCCGTCGCAGCCGCCTCCCTAGCAGGCGCCCATGTGGCAATTGATTCATACTATGACTCCAAAGAGGACAATCTTAGCCATTACGCTAGTCAGATTGATCAAGCCATCGCCGATGTAAGTACAGCTCTTGAAGCCAGCCAAAATAGTGTTCAGGAATTTCTCGATGCAAGCCACGATTTAGCTCAAGCAGAGGCGGCCTTGGACGTAGAGATGTCGATGGCCGATGGCCCAGGGTATGGCCAAGATCCGGATGAGCCTGGCGCCTTTGATTCCGATGGCGACGGCACCCCCGACTCTTCTGGACCGCCTGATGGCCAGGGGTATGGCCCTGATCCGGATGAGCCTGGCGCCTTTGATTCCGATGGCGACGGCGCATTCGACTCTTCTGGACCGATTGATGGTGACTACGGAGACGGAGGAGACCATTAGAAGTCCTGGCGTCCATCTGAAAGGGCTTGAATTATGGACAAGGTGAACAAGGACAGAATACGACAAATGATGGATGCCGATCCGAATGCGGCTCTATACGCTTTGAGCAATGCTGCTGGAACTAGCCCTCAGGACCCTGATGTCTGGTTTCTTCTCGGGGTTATACAACTGCGCTTCAAGCGCTTCAGTGAATCTCTTAACTATTTCAAGCACGCATCGGTGCTGAAAAGAGACGATCCCCTGACATTCTTTTACATTGGGCTCGCAGCAGAGCGACTCAATAAATTACCGGAAGCTATCAGCGCCTATCGGACGGCGTATCGATTAAATCCTGGGATGACCAAAGCCCGTGAAAAGCTAAAATATCTCACAGGCCAGGACCCGCTCATGGATGCTCCCCACGCTCGGCCTCCGCGTTCGCCCAGAGGGCGGTCACCGGTGAACGCTGGCCCCAAGATCTTTGTCGATAAGCCATTTCACCACCGATATAAGAACGTACCTGGCGGAGGCGGTGGGCAGCCCCCTTGGATTGCGCAAGTGATCGTGTTCGGACTTGTCATCATCTTCTTTTTGGCTTTGGCAATCGGCGCGGTGATACAGATGGTTCAGTAGTCGATCCATCAGTTCAGTGAGCATTAGCTGCTCAAGCCGCTCCACTGCGGCCCGGCTAGCGGATGTGACATCCGCGAAGACGTCCTTCTGCAGACCAACTGACAAGAGCGCATCCAGCGACAACTGCGCCTCCTGGGCAGCTGTGCTGACCCTTATGTTCCCAAGTAGCCTCATCCGACCGTTCTGCTCATAAACACCTATGCGCGGTTCTTCTGAGACACAGCGCGATGAGATGAGTTAGCGAGACATTTGGAATCAGAGATTTCCGGTCCGAATCGGCATTGCGTCACGGCGACCATCGGAGACTCGTAAACCTTTACTTTTCTAAGACATTCCCTGTATCCCGAGATGGTCATCCACGGCGGTACTGTCTCCGGATCAATGGCGATGAGCGCGGCGTCCGTAATGCGATCCCCGCGCCTGAGCGTTGCTGCCCAGGCACGAACTCATGAATCTCTATCGCTCTGGAAGAATCTGTCCATGGCCGAAAAACGAGCGAACCCCGATACTCTTCCTACGCGTGCCGACCCGACAGGCCCTTGTCCATGGTGCGGAAGGGTCTCCAACTTCGAGGTAACGACCAGCGTGGACCTCTCCGTGGCTCGCACGTCCCAAATGGCTTATGCCGACTGCAGGGTCGCCGTCCTAACATGCCACGGTTGCAAAAAAGGCACGGTCGTAGTCACGGACAACCTGGGTCAAGGACTAATGTGGTGGCCTGTGCCCGGTGCTGGCATTCTCGACACTCAAGTCAATGAGGGAGTTGCTTCCGCCTATGACGAGGGAATGCGGTCGTTGACGGTAGGGGCATACCGCGCAGCGGCAGTCATGTTCCGCTCTGCACTTCACTTATTTGTTAAAGACAAGGGCAGCGAGAAAGCCCAGAATGAACGACACCTCAAGTCAGCACTGAAACACATGAAAAACGACGGAGACCTTCATCGCTCACTGTGGGACTGGGCTGATCACCTCAACCAACTCGGCAACGAAGGAGCCCACCCGGAGGACTATGACGACGTCACCGAAGCGGAAGCCACGGGCCTTGGCAAGTTCGTCCGGCACCTGATCCGGCACGAATACGAAATGCCAGCCCAACTACTCCGCGATCAGGGACTCTTGGAGGAATAGCCATGAGCCCTGGTCGGCTCGAATTGCGGAATCCACTGTTAGGGGTTCGGGCGTAGCTCGGAGTGATCTCGCCACGCTTGTGTGCCGTCGTCGTACTCGACGGTCCATTCGTCGGTGCCCGGCCGATCGATGATGGTGGCCGGCTCCCAGCCCTCGTCGTCGCCGCGACGCACTTCGACGCGCGTACCGTCCGGGAAGGGTTCGTGTGAGCTGAGGTAGTCACTCACGACTTCGCGCAGCGTTTCTTGCGAGATCGGTCGCGCGTCAGGGGCAGCGAGCATCCAGCTTTCGAGCGGGTCCCGCTCGGCCCACGCCAGGGCCAAGTCCTCAATATGGTTTTGCATCATGCCCTTCCATTCAAAGATGTCGCTAGATGTCCAGCCCACGCGCCTTGCATTCCTGTCAGGTTTTCCTGACAGGAAGTGTGGCACGGGCCTACGACAATAGACAGGCACACCACGATCAACGGCCATCGTTCCCGCGGTTCTTAGCATGTTCGGCCGTTTGAGTTTATGGTGGGCCGCCCGGCCCCGCTGCAACCAAAATAGTTGCGGACCGCAACCTACTTGGTTACCGGTCGGCTTCGCAGTGCCGGCAGGAGGATTTTGTCGAAGACCCATTGGATGCTGCCGCGGCGTCCCTAAGTTCATTCAGGGTTTAATGGCTCCTGGAATCCATCAGCTAATGCCAGCTGACCGGTACTCGGCGGCGAAAGTCTTTAGCTGCTTGGCTCTGGAACGGGACTCCCGAACAGCGCGTATGGGGTTGCGGAGGAAATCGCGCCTGAACTGTCTGCGCTGTTCCCGCTGGACGAGTTCTGAGTATCCCTTGGATTGGGCCCCTCGGGAGTAATTGGCGAAGGCTATGCGGGAGTCGTTCCAGAAAGTCTCTGCCTGCTCGAACTCCAGATAACTTGCCGTCGGAGGTTTGGTGGACCGCTTCTCAGCGAAGTGCTCCACAGTTGAGTACGCCATCTCCAATTGTTCAAGAAGATGAAACCCCTCCCGTTCCTTGAGAAGAGTTCGCCACAGATCGATGGGGTACCGGGTACGTGCGATGTAGATATCCCTGTTGCGAGTCTCCGGCTTCCACGTCAGCAGCTCGATCTCCTTCATGGCCACTTTCCACGACTCCCACAGTTCTGCGTGGCGTTGGCGTGTGGCTCGAATCCGGTCCGGGATCCAGAACATGAGGGTTGTTACGACACCGAAGCAGAATCCAGTGAGAGCGTTAGGCCAATCGATCATCTAGCAAGTATGTCAACTGAGCTTGCACCGGCCAGTGCCGTGCATTCGTGAGTCACGGCCCATCACCGCCGGGCTCCTTGAAGTAGGGATCAACAAGCCTGCAAGTACAGGTGCCTGAGCATTGATAACCAATACTGGCAATCGGGATTGGGTCAGGTCGACTCGTGGAGCTCTCCGATGTATTCCCCACCGAGCGCCCAGGCCACCAACTCGGATTGAGCGCCCGAAAGACCTCGTTGCCCTAAGCCCTTAACGCGACAACAAGAAGACTCCTGCGACGTAGGTGATTAAGCCCATCGCCAGCGCAACTCGGATGCCTACGGCTTCCCTACGCATCCTCCGGGAGAGAGCCAAAATCTCCATTTCGCTAGCCCCATTTATCTTTTGCTGTATTCGCGAGATCGAGGAACGGACGAACCGATAGGTGCCAAAGGAAATAAATAGGGCCGAAACTCCAGACACCGCCCACGCAAAATAGCCGATCGGATCAAGATTCATCGACGTGCCAAGTGCCACAAAGAAATAGGCAACAACGGCGATTATCAAGCCAGATACGGTCCGGGTATAGATCTCCCGGTACACCGCCTTATCGCTATTCCAAACATGCCAGGAGCGAAAATCCTTAGCCATCTGTTTCGGCACGGAAGGCAACCGCTCCCTTGAACGGGCCTCATCCACCACGCTCCCACCTTCCGAACTCAAAGAACGCTGTCATTGCGCCTTCCTATGGCAGGCCTGGCATCTCGTGCAGCCCGCCCCTATACAGCATGCTAGCCTTACTCCCGCGATGAGTCCTCGCCACGTCAGAGCTATACCGCCTGTTTGGGGCCGCCAGCACACGCTATGCGACCTCCGTTAATGCGCGAACCTGATCAAACTTGGTCTACTTGTTTCCTGCGGGAAGCTGACTCGCCTGAACGACATCCTCAGAAATAGCAGAGTCATGGAGCTCCGCCCAATGCGGGCCCGATCCTTTGAACGCCCAGAACCTTTAGGTTTTCGAGACATTGCTCACGGGCACCCCCTGTAGCGGCAGCTGCCACCGCGGCCCGCATAGGCTGACGGGCGTGGGAAAAGATGCAATAGAAATACACGAGCACCGGAAATGGGTCGGTACTTCCGCCGAGGGGGAAGCAGCTATAGGTCGTATAGCTATCTGGGCGGACGGCTCGAACCTGGCTGCTCTCGATGATTGCCTCAGAGACGTAGCCGTTCAAACCTATGGCTGGACCCCAACGGACACGGGGCTAGTTCTCGTGATCGACGGGTATGAAACCTTCAAGGAAAAGGATGCGCCTACAGCCCATCGCCTGCTAGAGATCTTCGCGCGGCAGGCAACTTACGCGGCTCTATTTGGTCATCGCATGATGTGCCTGGTCAGAACCGGGGACTCAGTGCTGGAGAACCCGCCTGTTGGAGGTATTCCTGTGGCTTGGAATTTCCGTGAAGTCCCCGCCCGGTGAAGGATCCTTCACCGGGCCATACGAGCTCACATCATGGTCCAGGACGATTGGTGTCATGCTTGTTCGATCTAAAGACCCACAGCTCGCCGAAGATTTGTGGATGAACGAAGGACCTCAATGACCGACCATCCAACGAGCTTCACAACCCAGGAATTGCGGGAGGTGTTCGATGTCCTGATGCGACACGTCGAGGAACGCCATGGCTCGACCATAGACGTGGGTGTGGACTATTTCTGGTCGATCCCACCTGATGCGATCTACGACGTCTATGACCAGCCGACCGAACTCACCATTGGTCAGATCACAGAATCCCTGGACAACATCAGAAGGGTCGCGGCAGATCCCGAACGAGCCATTTCTTACGCTCTCGTCTGGTTAGGGGACGTTCTGCGAGCTACTGGCCACAAGCTGGTGAGCTAAGCGAAGGCGTCCGGTAAGGGATCCTTTACCGGACGTCTCCTTGTGGGTTGAGGGCTCTGGGCAGCCGCTGACGCGCGCCGGGACTTGTTGCGGGTTTACTGTGGCTCCTGTATGTCGAGGTGATGGAGGGTGAGCTGTGAAAGCGCATGATCGGGTTCAGTTCGACCTCGATGAGGATGAGCGTGAGGTCCTCCGTCGAGGACTCATGGAATGGGCTGGGCCGGCGGCGCCCACGGAGGCCATGGCCTTGGCTATGGGCTTTGGCGGCGTTGATGATTTGTTTGCTGAAGGCGAGCGAATTGCTGCGTTCATCCACGCCGGCCGGTCCTTGACGAAGGCTGATTGGCGCAGGGCCCTGCTGGCCACAGAGATTGTTTTCGTTAGTAGCACTGTTGGTGCTGGGCTGGACTGGTCCATCGTCACCGGCTATCAAGATGACGAAACGATAAGGATTCTCAGGGCCATCCAACGCAAGTTGGGTGGCAGTAGAACGTGGCCCGAGAATGGGACTTCGACAGCCGAGTCTCCGGAACGCGACGTGGAGTGGACAAGACCGCTGTTCCCTCAGCCGGCCAGCTGGAGGGTGCCGGTGCGCCCGCAACTGGAGCCGACTGTGGCTCTGCCCGAAGTGGCGGGGCAGGCAGAGGGGCATGTCGCTGGTGTGGGACCCGTGGCAAAGCGTCAACAGACCAGACAGATAGCTGAAGGCTTGGCGCTAGGTGTCCTGGCCTACGGCGTGGTACGACTGCCCAGCGAAAGGATCGCACTAGAGGCGGCTTTGAACAGTGCCTGGAAGTCTTGGCCCCGAGCCGGGGATTTCGGGAACGTGCACGGTCCAGAGGCCGGGCCGGACATCTGGGCTGGTATGGAAAAGTCGGGAAGCCGCCGCGGCGTTGTTGCTGCGTGGGAGGACCACTCCGCTCCTCACTTGTCGCCAGCCTTTGAGGATGTGCCGATCGCCCACTGCCTGAATCGCATTGCCGACGACAAAGCCTCAGCAGACGATTGGATATATCTGGGGTACCTTTTCCTGAAAGCCCTGCACGGAACAACCGATACCGAACCCAACTGGAACCCATAGCTCTCTTGAGCAGCCGAAGTCCAGCGCCCGTTACAGGATGGGTCAGCGTGCGCTAGCCGTACGTTTGTTGAGCCCAGGAGGGCCAAGATCCGGCGTCCGCGTCCAGATCGATACCTTGCAGGCGGATAAGACAAACGTCGCCCGGGGATCGCGTAGTTGCCCAGAGGCTGTACGATCGGCCTTTGGCTTGGGAGGGTATCCATTTGAGTACCTCGTGAAGGTCTGCTCCTGAAAGCTCCCACTCTTCTTTAGCTCCGCCATCGTCAGCCCAGAAGTACACCCTGTAGGTCGGATCATCGACCTGTGTGGTCTGATCCCGCGGATCAATGAGTACTGTTCGCATCTACCGACCGTACTCCGAGACGCAGCACCTGGTGTCCCGCAAGCCGATAACCTGGCGGACTGCGGCATGCGCCAAGTAGCGCTCTGAGAACACCGTCATTTATCGCCGCTATTCAGGTGAGTGTCATCTAGATATTTGTGTGTGATCCAAGCAAGTGTCAGAAGGTGAAGGGCTCGGCGAAGCTGTCGGGGGAGGTGCAGATTCGGTAGCGGGTCTAGATGCGCCGGTAAGGACTGGCGACGGTGCCGCACAAGCTGACTCACCCGGCTGCGCGCAGCCAGAAGCGGACAGCCACCCTACGCAGAGCAGGAAGGCGCCAACAACAGGGCGAGCGTGATTATTCATCGTTTCCCCCAACGGTTGTGGGAACGACCGCATCAGTACCCGTGTCCGGTGATGTTCCAAGGGCACTCCGCGTGGTCTCCGATAAAGCTGTGATCCCAGGGCGGAGTGGGCCCAAATAAGATTGACATTCCCGCTCTGCACATCCGAAGCATATGTTCCCCAAAATCGAAGATCGACTGGGTCGCCCAGGAACTCAACGACCGACCACGCAAAAGACTAGAGTTCAAGAAATCGATCGAACTGATCGAAAATCTCCTGTTGCAATGACCGCTGGAATCCGCGATCCCTCACCGGGCGACTGTGGCAGGGACGGAACCGGCCCCTGCCACAGAAACACTAGTCCACGGAATTTACCTGAATGTTTTTGCCGTTCTGGGCAATGCGCTGACGCATTGTCTCCCGATCGTCCCAAAACTTGGAACCCGCAAAGACGCCAACCAGTGGCCCCACAAGTGACAGGGCTCCCACCACTAGCGGATTTGGTGCTTCTCCGCGCATGACCAGCAGCGTGAGCCAAGACGCTGAGGCCACAATGAGCGTGGCAACTGCCGCGACTAGGGCAACGAACACCGGCTTGTTCAGATGTCCCACTTCTTCCTTAATCTCAGCGTTTGATCGTTACTTGATGAGCGCAGCGGCTTGGTCCAGCATGGACTCAAGTTTGGGAAGATCAGAGTCCTGGACTGTCGTACCAGATGACTGGCTTATCAGGACTACGCCGCCTTTAGCGGCAGTTAGGATCAGCTGATCCTGCGAACCGCCTCCCGGAGCAATAGCTGATGTCTTATACGCCAGTGCCCCTTCGGTCTTGGCAGAAGTCGGCACGCTCTTCGTGCTTGCTTCGACGCTCTGTCCCATGATCGTTGCCTGCATGGTTTCACAAGAAGCCACATTGGTGGATTTGCCATCCATCAACGCTTTTACTTTGTCCTCGGGCACCCCGGAGACCAAGGTCAGCAAGACCAATGATTGCGCAGTCGAACTGGCCGACGCGCCGATGCTCATCGTTGCTCCTTCTTCCAGCAGGGCGCCGCCTCCCACTGCGAATTCTGCGCACGCGGCCGGCTCCACGGTGCTGTTGGTTATAACCTCATTCACTTGCTTGAGTGTGTCCTGAAGACGATCGTCCGGCATCACCAGAAGGCGTACGTCATTGGAGTCCCGAACCTCGTCCACGATCTGACCAAGCTCTGCTTTTGTGTATGACTTGAAGACTACTTTGGTAGGCGTCGCTGTCTCGCTGCCCGGAGCAGTCACCGTCTCAGTGGAACTACTTCCGCCGCCACACGCAGTAAGTCCCATAACCAGGAGACCGGACGCGGCGAAAGCGCGCAGAGCGTTCTTGTTCATTTGTTTCCCAAAGAGGTTCGAGGGCTGTCCTGACGGCTGTCAGCTTGGATAAGAGTACAAGCTTGGGAGCATCGGCCAAGAACTGCCTGTAGAACAAGACGGCCGCGAATATTCCTCTAGGCGCACCAAGTAATCAGAACCCACTCACACCTTAGATCCCCACACTAGAGGCGGGGTTGAACAGTGCCTGGAAAGTTTGGCCCGGAGCCGGGGACTTCGGGAACGTGCGCGGACCAGAGGCCGGGCGTGACATCTGGGCTGACATGGAAAAGCCGGGAAGCCGCCACGGCGTTATTGCAGCGTGGGAGAACCACTCCGTTCCTCACCTGTCGCCCCCCCCTTTGAGGATGTGCCGATTGCCCACTGCCTAAATCGGATTGCCACCGACAAATCATCAGCAGACGATTGGATCTACCTGGGGCACCTATTCCTGAAAGCCCTGCACCCAACCTCCAGCCGGCCGCCGTGCATACTCCGTGTGCACGGTGGCTTTTGTTTACGGTCACTCACTGCTTACGAGGTTTGGTAGGCGGCGCGGATGCCGTTGAGGATTACGCGCATACCGTCCTCGAATTCGAGTTCTTGCGTGCTGTTCGCAGTTTCCCGCATAAGTTGCGCTGTGAGCGGGTAACGCTGCGCGTCGATCCTCTCAACGATGCGCCCCGATTGATACGGGTTGTCATCGGAGTAGTCGGCGCCCACACGGGATTGTTCTTCGATGCAGAAACTTAAGACGTAATGAGTCAGCGCGGAAACGCCGCTCGCGGCATCGTGCAACGCGAAGCCCGCGTCCTGCCTCGTCCTCAGGATCAATTCCGAGGACCGCGCCATCGCCGGATGGTTTACGTAGGTTCCTGCAAACACGCCCGCGCCGTCCCTGTGGCGAAGCAACGTGTGCCGAAGGGACCGCATATAGTCCGCGAGCCACGCTTCCCAAGTGACCTCCCGCCGGGGCGCCTCCAAGTCCATTGTTCAGATGGGAGATCAGAGTGACCACGCACGTGTTGATTTCAGGGGCAAGCATCGCCGGGCCGGTGCTGGCACACTGCCTTCTCAGCTACGGATACGCCGTGACCGTTGTTGAAAAGGCGCCGCAGTTACGCCCTGGTGGGCAGGCCGTTGATATTCGCGGCCCCGGAAAAGAGGTCTTGCGCAGAATCGACCTCGACACCCAAGTGCGGGCATCACGCACGCAGACCCAGGGGATGTCCTTGGTGGATAAGGACAACAAGGAACGCGCACAGCTCCGGGCCGACATGTTCGACGGCGATGGCCCGATCGCCGAGATCGAAATCCTCCGCGGTGACCTCGCCTCTGTCCTGTACGAGGCCACGAAGGACCGGGCCGATTACCTTTTTGACGATCAAATCGTGAGCATCGAGCAGACACAAGACAAGGCCGTGGTCCTATTTTCAAGCGGGCGAAGGGACTCATTCGACATCGTGATTGGAGCCGATGGGCTGCACTCCGGTGTGCGGTCGCTTGTCTTTGGTCCAGAGCAGCGATACGTGCATGATCTTGGCTTCCTGACCGGACTGTTCACCGTGCCGAACCACCTCAAGCTGGACAGTTGGATGCTCGGCTACGTCGAGCCAAACTGTTCAGCCGGGATCCGTAGCATTAGGAACAACCACGAAGCGATGGCGGCAATTAGCATTCGCGGTGACCGTTCCGACTACGACCACCGCGACGTCGCATCGCAGAAGGCGCTCCTTCGCAAGCAAACTGGCCACATGGCATGGGAAGTACCGTGGCTCCTTGACCAGATGGATGGCGCGGATGACTTCTACTTTGACTCCTGCAGCCAGGTACACATGCCCACCTGGTCAGCTGGCAGGATTGCGCTCCTCGGTGACGCTGCGTTCTGCCCCTCACCAACCTCAGGACAAGGCACGACCTTGGCCATAGTCGGCGCTTACATCCTCGCAGGAGAACTGACCCGAGCAGACGGCAACCACGCCACAGCGTTCGCCCGGTACGAGACCAGGATGAGGGACTACGTAACGGCAACGCAAAAGATGGGTGCAGACAACGCCAAACACCTCATACCGCAAAGCCATTTTACGATCTGGCTGCAGCAGCAAATGTTCCGCGCACTGCCGCACCTTCCCGGCAAGTCGCTAATGATGCGAAAGACACTCCGGACCATCAATGGCATCGACCTGCCTGATTACCGAGAGCTCCTTCTGGAGCCCCGGACATAGGAACCAACCGGATCCGAGGTGAATGTAGCTCAAGCCAAACCGACCACCATCGTGATGCAGCTCACATAAATTGGACCGTGAGGAATTCGCTCCCGGGCACGTCCTATTCATGACGGCGCAAAAGAGAGCGCCGCACCCAACGGACAGGAGTGATTGCCATGACGATCCAGACCCACACCCCCGCAGACGTCCCCGCAAAGAACACCTCGGCCGCCACCTCCCCGGCTCCCGCACAGGACAAGGGCAAGGATGGCCGCGGAGCCACCACAGTGGCCGACGGCGTCGTGGCCAAGATTGCCGGCATCGCCATCCAGGAAATCGCCGGAGTCCACGCACTGGGCGGCGGCGCGGCCCGCGCCTTGGGAAATCTTCGCGAAAAGGTGGGCCAAAAGGACCTGACGCAGGGCGTCAGCGTAGAGGTCGGCCAAACCCAGGTTGCCGTGGATGTCACCTTGGTGGTGGAGTACCCGCACCCGCTCCAGGAAGTCGCGGACAACGCCCGGGATGCCGTCTACACGGCAATCGAAGACCTGGTGGGAATGGAAGTCACCGAGGTCAACATCACCATCACGGACATCCACGTTCCGTCCGAGGACGACAACAATGACGACGCCGGGCGTGAGCCGAGGGTGGCATGAGCCCCACAGTCACCGGCATGGCCGCAGGAGCCGTGCTGGCCGTAATGGCGTTGGCCTTCGGATTCTGGGGTCTTCTGCTCACCGCCCTGTTCATGGGAATCGGGGCGGTGTTGGGCAGGACGTCAGAAGGCAAGCTTGACCTGGGCGGGGTGCTGGATGCCCTGCGGGGCAAGCGCTCCTCCTCATGAACCCCGCAACCATGACCCCCGGAACCGAGACCCGCACAACCGTGCCCCGGTCCGGGCATACCCGGATCACCCGGACAGCGCTGCGGAGGACCGTGGAAACCATCACCGCGCAGGCCTTCAAGGTCCCCGCCGTCAACGTAGCGGCCGAGTTGGACGACGACTCCGGCAAGCTGGGGGTACGGGTTTCCGTTCAGTTGGCCATCCCGCCGCTCCTGGGACCCAGGCAGGTCACCGGCACGGTCTTCGAGCGGGCACAGGCCGCGCGAACGGAAATCGTGGAGCAAGGCTTGAAACTCACCGGCATGGAGCTGGGACGGGTGGACATCAGGCTCACCGGAGCCAAGCAGGATCAGTTACAGCAGAGGAGGGTGGCGTGAAAGAGGACCGGACAACCAAGCGTCTTATCCGCAGGGAAACCCACTCCTCACGGGCTCTTCCGGCCACCGTGGCAGCGGCTGTCCTGACGGTCGTATTCCTGTGGCTGGCCCTGGAGTCAACCCTCTGGCTGCTCAAGGACAAGCCACTGTTGGCCGGTCCCGCCCAGATGCTTGGCTGGCTCAAGGACCTTCCCGCCACCACAGTTCCGGCCGGATTGACTGCCGCCGGCATAGGCCTCGGGATAGTGGGCCTGCTGCTGCTCGGTTCGGGCGTGGGCGCCGGGCGCCGCTCACGTCGCGCCTTGGCGAGTGACCGCAGCGCAGTCGTCGTTGACGACGACGTCATTGCCGCGGCGGTGTCCAGCACCTCCCGGCTGGCCGCGAACCTGGCCCCCGGGCAGGTGACCACCACTGTCGGCGGACGGTCCGTACGCGTCCACGTCCGTCCGACGTCGGGCGTTCCGCTTGAGCTTGAAACAATCACAACAGCGGTCGACGGCGAACTGGCCGCCTATGCGCCCAACCGCCGGTTGACGTCCAGCGTCCGGGTAACGAACCAAGGAGTGGTGGGGCAATGAGAAGGACCAACCGGGCACTCAACCGTGTCCTGCTCACCATCCTGGGCATCGCCTTCCTGGGCGCCGGAGCCGCCGTTGCCGCTGCCGGAACAATGCCCGGGGCGGCGGCGACCTGGGCAGCCACGGGTACCTCCCTGGCAGATCGGGCCCGGAACCTCCTGGGCACCGCGCCCCTGCCTGACCCGGTCCGGAGTTGGTGGGCAGTGGCCGGAATCGCCGCATTGCTGCTGGCCGCCGGACTGTGTGTGGCGTGGATGGCGTCCCAAGGCGGAGGCCGCACGCCGCGCCTGGCACAGGAAGCCGACGGAAACCGCGGACAAACCGTGGTGGATGTCGGACTGATCGCGGCCGCGCTCCAGGAGGCCCTGAGCGGAAACAGCGAGGTACTGGCAACCTCGGTCTCAGCATGGGAATCCCGGCGCGGAACCGCCCTCCGGCTTCGCATAGAGGCCCGCAAAGGCGCCTCGCCCCGGGAACTCACGGCCACCGCCGACAAACTCATCCAGGAAATCGACGCCTGGTTGGGCCATCCACTGCCCGTACTGGTCCGAATCACCAGCGGCACCCGAACCCGGATGTCCGGATCGCGGCGTGCCCGCTAAGAGTGGCAAGGCGGTCCTGAACAGGGCACCTGGAAGGCAGGAAACGTGACTGGTTCGCCCCGGGCACCCCATCAACTCGACCTTGTGCCGGATGCCCTGCTGGCCGGCCGGGCCGCCGATGGCGATACCGCGGCCTTCGAAGCGCTCGCCCGGCGCCATGGCCCGCTGATGCGGGCCACGGCCCGTCGGCTCACAGGCTCGTTGGTGGACGCCGACGACGTCCTCCAGGAAACCCTGGTGCAGGCATGGAAGCAACTGGACACCCTCCGTGACCCTGCAGCGGTCAAGGGCTGGTTGCTCCGGATTGTCGGCACCCGGAGCATCGACCACCTCCGTAGGCGCCGCAACCATGCGGACCTCGAGGCTGTGGAGAACGCCGCGGACCACAACCCCGTCCCGCGATCGAAAGACCCCGAGGGTCAGGCCCTCAACACCTCGCGCATGGATGCACTCAAAGCAGCGCTGGCCGGACTCCCGGAGGAACAACGCCGCTGTTGGGTGCTCAAGGAATTCGGTGACCAAAGCTACGAGGAGATCGCACTGACGTTGAATATCAGCCCGGCCAGCGTCCGCGGGCGGCTGGCCCGGGCAAGGATCACCCTTGCACGCACAATGGAGGAATGGCGATGACCAGACCCAGCGACACCCTGGACTGCGGGCACAGCCTGGCCGAACTCAGCGCCTACCTGGACACCGGGCAGTTCGATGATCCCGGCCACCTCCAAGCCTGCCCTGAATGCCAGGCGGGCCTTGCTTCCCTGCGCAGGCTCTCCGAGTTGGGCAATGACTTGCTCCAATCGGACGTGGCAGAGGCCGGCTCCGGGAACGACGACTGGATGCAGACCATCCTGGACAATCTGCGCCTCGAGCTACGGCCGGGCCGGAGCATCCCCCTGCTGTCCAACAACCCCCACGACACACTGTGGGAAACAGAAGGCGCCGTCTCCGCCCTGATCCGCTCCGTCGCCGATTCCCTGCCGGGTACTGCAGCCGGTAAATGCCGATTGCTCGGCGACATCACCACGCCTATGGCCGGGGTGACCGTGGAGGTGGAATTGGCAGTGGTCTACGGGCACTCCCTGGAAGAACGCGCCGCCACCCTGCGACAGGAACTGGCGAAGACCCTGGCGGTTCAGACTGAAATGACCATTGAAGCCATCAACATCACAGTCACTGACGTTCTGGAGCCACCCCGGCCCATATCCCCGTCCATCACTGAGGAGCAGCCATGACAGAGTCCTTGGAGCCAGGCGTCCTTCAGCCGGGCGCATTGGCCGAAGAGCTGCTCGGAGTCGTCCTTGCCGTGGACGGAGTGACCTCCGTATTTCCGGCCCAACCGATGTGGCAGTCCATCGCCGGCGCCGCCTTGTCCGCCGTCACCGGTGACCCGATCCCTCTGGTTGGCGTAGACGACGGGGATACCTTGGCAGTCAAAGTCCGGATCGGGGTGGGCACGTCCCGCCCGGCACCCGCGGCGTGCCGCGAAGTAGCCGACGCAGTCCGGAGCTACCTCCTTCCCCGGGCCGCCGCCGTCGACGTCTCGGTGGTGAAGATCGGCACCTAGGACATACTGACCGTGTCCGCCCTGTTCTGGTTCATAATGAACAAACTGAACACAAGTGAACTTGATAGGCGGAGACCGCATGCTGTCCGAAGATCGTCAACAGCTCATCCTGAGGGAACTCGCCCTCCATGGTTCCCTCAACGCCAGCGACTTTGCCGCCAAGTTGGGGATCTCCGGGATGACCGTCAGGCGTGATCTTGCGATACTCGCCGAGCAGGGCTTGGTGGAACGGGTGCACGGTGGCGCGGTGTCCATGCCAGGCCGGGTGGCGGCCAGTCCCCATGCACAGCAGTCAACGTCGTGGCGTCCCGGCGGGAAGCGCCCGTTGGCGACGATCGGCATGATCGTACCGTCGGCGTCGTACTACTTTCCCGGAGTGATCCGCGGGGCCGAAGCCGCAGCGCAGGAGGCTGGCGTGCGGCTGGTTCTGGGCGTCTCCAACTACTCAGGCCCGGAGGAGCGGCGGCAATTGCGCCGGCTTTACGACCATGGGGTTGACGGAATCCTCGTGACACCGAGCGAGCAGTCACTGGCCGGCACCGAGACGCTGGAGCTGCTGGCCCAAGCGGAGGTTCCGGTGGTGGTGGTGGAGCGGTCCATCGACGACGCCCTCGACCACGGCAGGCTCGAGTCAGTGCGGAGCGACCACGTCCGCGGTTCGGAGATCGCCGTCAACCACCTGCTGGCCCTGGGCCACCGGAAGATTGCCCTGTGCCTGCGGGAGAACAGCCCCACGGCGTCGCAACTGATGGATGGTTTCCACGTGGCAATGCAACGCGCCGGCCACGCCCGGGACGACTCAATGGTCCGCACCATGTCCCGCGCGCAGAACGATCCGCAGGCCCATCGCGTTCTGGTGGACGGGACGCTGGAGTGGTGCAAGGAATCGCAGGTAACAGCCGCGATCGTCCACACCGACGAGGACGCCCTCCAGTTCGCTAGCGCCTGCCAGGAGCGGCAGATCCGCGTACCGGAGGACTTCGCGATCATCTCTTACGACGACGAAATCGCCGCCCTGGGCGCAGTGCCCCTTACGGCTGTGGCACCGCCGAAATACGACGTCGGCCATCAAGCCTTGGTCATGTGCCTGAACAGGATCGGGGGCAGGCGCGGAAGCACCGCCGCGCTTCAGCGGGTCAACTTGTCTCCGGCGCTGGTGGTCAGGGACTCGACACAGGTGTAGGGCCCGCCGAGGTGGCATTTAATGCCAATGTTTGGCCGCACCATTGGCATTAAATGTCATCTCGGCGCACTCAGCGGCTGTTTACTTCTGTTCACTTTGTTGATGATGTTCACTTTTGTGGATTTCATGGTGCGTAGTCCAAAGGTGCCCCCAGAGCACACCACGACTTCGCATCGTGAACTTCAAAGGAGAACAGAATGAAGCGTCGCCAGCTTCTGCTTGGAGCAGTCAGCCTCATGGCCAGCACTGCCCTCATCACCGGCTGTGGCAGCTCCCCGGCCGCCAACCCCGCCCCGACACCCACCGAAGACCCCAGCGGTACGGTCACCTTCTGGTCATCCATGGCCGGGATGGACAAAGTTGCTGCGGCTTTCAATGCCAGCCAGAGCAAGATCAAAGTCACCTTCGAGACCATTCCCAACGGCGGCGCCGGCGGTTATGCCAAACTCTCCACGGCCATCACTGCGGGCAACGGCCCGGACGTTGCCACCATCGAATACCCGCAGCTCCCCCAGTTCGTCAGCAATGGCCAGGTCCAGCCCCTCGACGGGCTCATCAACAAGGCCGAAACCGTGGACAAACTCACCGATGAGACCAAGGCCCTGGTTCAGTTCGGCGACAAGACCTACGCCCTCCCCTACGATGCCGCCCCCATGATCATGTGGTACCGCAAAGACATGCTGGACAAGGCCGGCGTCGGGGTTCCCAAGACCTGGGACGAATTCGAAGAAGCCGGCAAGAAGCTCAAGGCTGTTGCTCCGGAAGCCCACCTCGCCAGCTTCAACCCCAACGAAGCCGCCCTCACCGCAGCCTTGTCCTGGCAGGCCGGCGCCAAGTGGTTCGGCACCGAAGGCGACAGCTGGAAGGTGGGCGTGAACGATGAAGCCACGCAGAAGGTGGCCAGCTACTGGCAGAAGCTGATCGACCAAAAGATCGTCAAGGTCCAGCAGTCCTTCAGTGACGAATGGTCCGCCGATCTGGCGAGTGGCGCCGTCGTGGGTGTCCTTGGCGCGAACTGGAGCGCAACCGGCATCCAGAAGCGTACGGAAGCCAGCGGCCAGAAGGGCCAGTGGATCGCCGCGGAGGTTCCCAACTGGGGTACTCCTGCGGACGCGTTCTACGGCGGCTCCAGCTTCAACATCACCAAGAGCAGCAAGAACCCGGCCGCGGCCGCCAAGTTCATCGAATTCCTTGCCACCAACCAGGAAGCCATCAAGGCGCGCGGCAACACCGGTTCCGCCTTCCTCGCGTTCCCGGGCCTGACGCCGGTGGCGCAGAAAGCGTTCGACGCCAGCTACTTCGGCAACGACATCTACTCGGTCTTCGATAAGGCCTACTCCTCCATCACCCCGGGCTGGCACTGGGGACCCAACTGGGACATCACCAACACCGCGCTCAAAGACGCCTACGCCAAGCTGACCACCGGCGGCAAGGTCCTCGAAGCAGTGGACACCGCCCAGACAGCGACAGTGGCCGGACTCAAGCAGAACGGTCTCTCCGTCAAGGAGTAGGCCCGCACGGCGGGGCGGTTTCGTGTCATCGAAGCCGCCCCGCCAGCGAGGAGATTAATCATGGTCACCCAGATACCCCGCAAAGCCGCCCCCACTAAAGCGGCCCGCCCGTCAAAGGCCCGCAAAACCCAGGCCATGTCCGGAACCGGCGGGCGCACCGCCGCACTGTTCCTGACCCCCTTCTTCGCCGTCTTCACCCTCGCGATGGTGGCCCCCGTTGCCTACTCGATCGTGCTGAGCTTCTTCGCCCAGCAGAAATCCGGGTTGGGATTCGGCGAGGCCAAGACCTCGTTCGTTGGCTTGGAGAACTACTTCCAGGTCCTGCAGTCGGAGAGCTTCGTAGGCGGTATCGGACGGCTCGCCATGTACTGCCTGCTCTACATCCCGTGCATGGTGGGCGGTGCCCTGGCGTTCGCGCTCCTCTTGGACGCCGCCGTAGCCCGAGCACGGAAACTGTTCCAACTCCTGGTCTTCCTCCCCCATGCAGTGCCCGGCGTGATCGCGGCCCTGATCTGGGCCTACCTCTACACGCCTGGAGTCAGCCCGATAGTGTCAGTCCTGGAAACCGGCGGCATTTCGCTGAACTTCCTGGACAACCACCTGATCCTGCCGTCCATTGTGAACATCGCGGTGTGGGAGTGGACCGGCTACAACGTGATCATCCTGTTCACGGCCCTGCAAGCCGTATCGCGGGAAGTGCTGGAAGCGGCGCGCGTTGACGGCGCTGGCGAAATCCGGGCGGCGTTCAGCATCAAGCTGCCGCTGATCCTCCCGGCGTTGAGCGTCATCATGCTCTTCACGGTGATCGGCACACTCCAGCTGTTCACCGAACCGTCCATCATTTCCAAGGCGACCGCATCCGTCACCAGCACCTGGGTGCCCAACATGTGGGCCTACGACGCCGCATTCAACCGCCACAACCTCAACCAGGCCGCTGCCGCCTCCATCATCATCGCGCTCATGGCGGCCGTACTGTCCTGGGCCGTCACCCGCTTCAGCTCAAGGATGAACAAAGCATGAGCACCTCAACGATGTCCCGTCCGAGGACTCCGCTTCCGGACGAACCCTCCAAGCGGCGCCGCACGGTGCGCAGCGGCGGCTTCGCCAGCGCCTTCACTGTGAATGGGCTGCTGATCCTGGGATCCGCCTACATGGTCCTCCCCGTGCTGTGGCTGTTCTTCGCCTCCACCAAGAACGCGGCGGACCTCTACTCCACCGGGGCCTACGCCTTCGGCCAGCCGGCCTTCCTGGACAACGTGGTTGCCGTGGTGACCCAGGACGGCGGAGTGTTCTTCCGCTGGATGGCCAACTCCATGTTCTATGCCGCGTTCGGCGCTATCTTCGGCGGGCTCATCTCCGTCATGGCCGGATACGCGTTCGACAAGTTCCAGTTCCGCGGCAAGGACTCGTTCTTCGGCTTCGTGCTGGTGGGTGTGCTGATTCCCAACACGGCCACGGTGTTGCCGATGTACCTCCTGGCCTCCGTCTTCGGCATCACCAACACCATGTGGGCCATCCTCATCCCGGTACTCTGCAACCCCTTCGGCGTATATCTGGCGAGGGTCTACTCGGCCGCCTACGTGCCCGCTGAAACCCTCGAAGCTGCCCGCGTGGACGGGGCAGGGCCCATCCGGTCCTTCTTCTCCCTGGGCCTGCCCATGATGATGCCCGGCTACGTCACCATCGCCCTGTTCCAGTTCGTAGGCGTCTGGAACAACTTCATGCTCCCCTTGGTGATGCTCCAAGACCAGCAACTCCTGCCCGTCAGCGTCGGCATCTCCATCTGGCAGGGCTACTCCATCCCCCAACCCGAATTCACGCCCATGGTCATCACAGGATCCCTGCTCTCAATCATTCCGCTGCTGCTGGCGTTCATCATGCTGCAGAGGTTCTGGAAATCCGGCCTAACAGCAGGGAGCGTCAAGTGACCACTGACAAATTGAACGTCGCCCTGGCCATGCCGGCCCACACCGCCCGCGCCGTCTTCCCCCCGCGAAGCCTGGACCCTTTGGAACCCGCATTGACGTTGCTGGGCCGGGAGCCCATCCAGGACTTCGAGTCGCCTGATGGACGTGCCCTGTTGCAGAAAGCGGACATCCTCATCACCGGCTGGGGCTGCCCTGTCATCGACGACGCTGTCCTCGACGCGGCACCGAACCTGCGCTACGTCCTGCACGCTGCCGGCAGCGTGAAACACCACATCGGCGACGCCTGCTGGGAACGCGGGATCCAGATCAGCTCGGCCGCCGACGCGAACGCCATACCGGTGGCGGAGTACACGGTGGCCATGATCGTCCTGGCCAACAAGCGCGTCCTCCAAATCGCGCGCGCACTGCACACGACCCGGACCGACGTCCTGGCTGAACAGCTTTTCCCGGACATGGGAAACTACCGCAAGCGTGTGGGCATCATCGGCGCGTCAAAGATCGGCCGGCATGTCATTCGCCTGCTTGCTCCCTATGACCTGGACGTTGTTGTGTCGGACCCCTACCTGTCCCCCGCCGAGGCTGCGGCCCTTGGCGTCGGGCTGGTGACCCTGGACGAGCTTGTGGCGAGCAGCGACGTCGTCAGCCTCCACGCGCCGTCGTTGCCCTCAACGAAGAACCTCATTGATGCCGGACAGATCCGCCGGATGCGGCCTGGCGCCACGTTCATCAATACGTCCCGCGGCGAACTGGTGGACCAGGAGGCGCTCCTCAACCGGGTTGAACGAGGCGATCTTTACGCGATCCTGGACGTCACCACGCCGTGGGTGCTGCCCGCCGAGTCCAGGTTCTACACCCACCCGAACGTGCTGCTGACCCCGCATGTTGCCGGGTCGCTGGGCAATGAACTTGAACGGATGGCTGCGAGCGCCGTGGATGAGGCGTTGCGGCTGTCCCGTGGTGAAGCGTTGCGGTTCCGGGTGAAAGTGGAAGACTTGGCCTTCACGGCGTAGCAACGGTTCGGCATCAGGGGGCACTGAGTCATGGATAAGGCAGTGCAACCAACGCACAGCGACGTCGACACACGGCTTGGGGGTTTGAGCTCTTCCGACGTTGCCGAGAGGATCGCGTCAGGACAGACCAACGCCTTTGTCCAGGACACCAGCCGGAGCGTGTGGAGCATTGTGCGGGCCAATGTCCTCACCTTGTTCAACGGCATCATCCTTGCCTGCTTCATTGTTCTTTTCGCTATTGGGCGCTGGCAGGATGCGCTCTTCGGATTCAGTGCCGTGGCGAACGCCGTCATCGGCAGCGTCCAGGAGTACCGGGCCAAGCGGGCCCTGGACCGGTTGGCTTTGTTGAACGCGCCCCATGCCCGGGTGCTCAGGGACGGCTCCGAGGCGGAAATTTCCCTGGATGACGTTGTCCTTGACGATACCCTGGTCCTGAGGGCGGGTGATCAGGTCCCGGCGGATGCCATTGTGGCCGGTTCGCGGGGGCTCCAAATCGACGAATCGATGCTCACGGGCGAATCCGATGCTGTTGAGAAGTCCGACGGCGATCGCGTCCTGTCCGGCTCTGTAGTGGTGGCAGGAGAAGGCACTGCAGTGGTGGACCGGGTGGGCGCTGATTCTTTCGCGAACTCGCTCGCGGCCGAAGCCAAGCGGTTTTCGTTGGTGGCATCGGAGCTCCGTTCCTCGATCGACCGGGTCCTGAAATGGGTGACCTGGTTCGTAGGGCCGGTGGCGTTGTTGGTTTTGAACGCCCAAATGCTGGCGCAAGGCGGATGGGCTGAAGCTTCGGCCAGTGGGGCATGGCGTGACGCCGCTACCGCCACCATCGCCGCGGTGGTGGCCATGGTTCCCCTGGGGCTGGTGCTCATGACCAGCATTACCTTCGCTGTGGGGGCGGTGAAGCTGGCACGCCAACAGGTGCTGGTCCAGGAACTGCCTGCCGTGGAAGGCCTTGCCAGGGTGGACATCATTTGCCTCGACAAGACCGGCACGCTGACCCAGGGCGACATCGTGTTCGATGCCGCCCACCCCCTGACGCCCCGCTCCGGTTGGGAGTCTGTCCTTGCCTGGTACGGAGTGCAGAAGGACGCCAACGCTACGGCGCGCAGTCTCTCCGGACAATTCACCGAGCCGCCCGCCGGGCACCCCGCGGACCGCGTCCCGTTCTCATCGGCCCGCAAGTGGAGTGCCGTGGTGTTCGAGGACGATATGTGGATTCTCGGTGGGCCGGAAATGGTGTTCCCGGCACGCCACTCCGAGGACCCCCTGCTCCGGCAACTGGCTGCCCAGGCGGCAGACCTGGCCACTACCGGCCGCCGTACCTTGGTCCTTGCGCACGGAACCCCGACAACGGATGAAACCGTGCCTGCGGACGCCGTCCCTGTAGTGCTCCTGACCTTCAAGGAGAACATCCGGCCGGACGCCGCCGAGACGCTTTCCTACTTCGCCGCGCAGGGAGTCGATGTCCGGATCATCTCCGGTGACAATCCCCAGACGGTGGCCGCTATCGCGAGGGAGGTGGGCCTGGACGCACCGCACGGGTTCGACGCGCGCGAGCTGCCGGAGGGGAACCAGGAACTCCTGGAGGCCATCAACAGCAACGTGGTTTTTGGTCGCGTCACACCGGACCAGAAGAAGCGGATCGTGGTGGCGCTGAAGTCCGCCGGCCACACGGTAGCCATGACCGGCGACGGGGTCAACGATGCCCTGGCCATCAAGGAAGCCGATATCGGCGTGGCCATGAACTCGGGCGCGGCGGCCACAAAAGCCGTGGCGCGCCTGGTCCTCCTTGATGGAAAGTTCTCACATTTGCCGAGCGTCGTGGCCGAGGGCCGGCAGGTGATCGCCAATATCGAACGCGTCTCCATGCTGTTCCTCACGAAGACCGCCTACGCAACTTTCCTCGCGATCACGTTCGGCATCCTGCTGCTCCCGTTCCCGTTCCTCCCCCGGCAACTCTCGGTGACGGACGGTCTGACCATCGGCATACCGGCGTTCTTCCTGGCCTTGCTGCCCAACGCGCAGCGCTATATCCCCGGCTTCCTGCGGCGCTCCCTCACCTTCGCAGTGCCGGCGGGGGTGTCCGTGACCTTGGGCCTGGCCGCCTATGCCCGTCTTGCCGCGAACATGAGCATCCCGGAGGCCGAGATCAGGACCGGGTCAACACTGATCCTGGCCATTGTGGGCATCTGGATCCTGGTGGTGCTTTCCCGACCTGTGACACGGTTCAAAGGGTTGGTTATCGGGGCAATGATGGTGGGCCTGGTGGTGGTCTATTCAGTGCCGATTGTGCGCGATTTCCTGCAATTCACCGATCCCACCCTGCCCACGGCACTCCTGGTCCTGGCAACGTCCCTCGCATGCATCGCCCTGATCGAGATTGTCCGCTTTGTCCACCGCCGCGTGGCCCACCGCGACGCAGAGGAGGCGTTGCGTCAGCGGGCTGCGAAATAGCGCCGACCGGGGCCGGTCCACAACGGTACAAGCACCGCTGCGGCGGCGATTGATTGAACTATCACGCCGGACCAGTCTCCGTCCGCGGCGACAATAAGGTCCACCACCGCGAATGCCAGGCTGAGCAGCATCACGGCCGTGGTTCCGCGGCGGGCGGCGTCGCTTCCTCGCGCCACTCCCGAGGCAAGGCCGATCACCAAGAGACCGAACAGGATCATCCCCGCGCCCAACAACGTGATGGGCAGCGCTATCCCCCCGGATTGGGCTTCGGGCGTGTACCTCAGGAAAATGGTCAGGATCCCGAGGCCTATCTGTGCGATGCCTCCGATGTACATCAGCACAACTGCAAACGTCACCACGCCCGGCCGCTTCCGGCTCAGCCCCTTAGTCATGAACCGAGCATAGACGAGCAAGCGGCAACCACCAGCGAACCAAAGAAACGCACGACGGCGGGAGGTCGCCGTCGTGCGTTTGTCGCCTGTGCCGGGCTGTTCAGCGCCCGTCCTTTTTGGCCTGGCGCTGCGCGCCTTGCCAACTGCTGGAGGCGTCGCGTTTGATGCCGCCGGTGGTCTTCTGGTGCGACAAGACCCGGCCCGCACCGGCAATGGAGGTGTTTGCCGATCCGGAGGATTCCGGGCCGGCAGACTTCCCGGCGCGTGCCCGTTCCAGGCGCTCATCCTTGAGGGCTTCGGCGGCGTCATGGGCCACCCGGGCTAGTTCTGTGCTGACGATCGAAAGGGCTTCCTCAAACACGTACGCCCGGGCCCGCGCCTTGTCTGACTTGCTGGCGGCAGTCCCCCGCCCACCGGCTTCGGATACTTCGCCGGCCGCCTTGCGTCGATAGTTGGTGGTGTATTTATTGCGGGCGCGCCGGACTCGTTTGTGCAACGAAAGCAGGCCGTCCTCATCGAGCAGCGCGATGCGCGCGGGCTCCAATTCGCGAATCAGATCAAGCTGGTCATCCTTCAAAACCCACAGATATTGGTCCATTTGCCGATGATTCCACAGGCCCGTCCACGGGGGTAGGGGGTGGTGCAGTTCTCACTCGAAGAAGGCTAGGCGGCAGCGGCCGGCACGGGTTGCGTGGGGGTGGCCAGGGCGTCGAGCAGGCGGATGAAGACGGCGATCCAACCGTAGATGATGACAAAGGCGACCAGCTCAAAAGCCGTGAGGTTGAAATAGCCCACCGGGAAATAGAGGACCAGCGACACGATGAGGGCGGCCAGGAAGCCCCCGCACAACCAAAAGAAGCGGCGCGGCAGACCACGAAGGACAAGGGGCGACGCAACCAGCAGCCCGATAAAGATCAGTGCCATTCCGGAAGCGCACAGTGTGTGGAGCAGGAAACTGACATCCACTGGAACTGCGCCTACCCCTGCGAGCAACAATCCCATGGCCACGAAGGCGCCCGAGCAAAGACCAGCGCTCCACTGGTTGACAAGCACGCCGCGCTCAATGAGCGACCGGAGGTCGCGGTTGAGGTACAGGGCGAAAGTGGTGATGAAGACGCCCGCGACCATCAACGACAAATTAAACAGGCTGCTTGACGCTCCACCCAACGTTCCGAGTTGGCTGAAGTGGTACTCCCACCATTGCGGGTCCTGGGCCGTCGCCATGCTCGCCACCATGCTTGTGGCCATGAACAGCACCAGCAGCGCCGACAACTTGTGGGTTCTTATGTCTGACACGGAAAGGTAGATCCAGTACACCGCAAGCGCGGAGGACACAGCCATTGCCACGGTGGCGGCGAAGGCGTCCAGGGTGAGGCCTTGGAAACTTCGCTGCAGCAGCACGAACGTTGCTATGGCCGCTATAGCAGCGATCAGGGCGTGGACGAGCGCCACCGTTGATGCGTCCACGATGAACTTCCAGGATGGAAGCTGAGCCCGCCACTGCTGCCCGGGAAGATTGCGTGAACGCCAATAGCCCGTGTATCCCGAGGCCAGCCCCAAGACCAGCACTGAAACCGTGGACACGAGGCCGATGGAGACACCTCCCCATAACGGCGGGTTGCGGCCGATGAAGATCAGCAGCGCAGCCAGTCCCGCGACAACGGCGGCTGCCGACGCCGCGACGAGTGCCTCGGACTCGGTGTCCAAGCGGCTCTGCGGCGCTTTTCCTGCAGCGTCCACGGTCTACCTCCCACGCCCGGAGGCGGCGTCCGATGCGTTGTCGCTTTCCGGCTCTTCTGCTGCCGTCTGCGCGTACGATGCCGAGACCCGGCGGTAGACGGGAGTCAGGAAGGCCAGCAGCGCCGCCGCGATCATAGTGATTCCGGCAATGAGGAACACCAGCGCGATGCCCCTGGAAGTTCCTTCTCCCAGGAGTGGCGCCAATTGTGCGGCGCCCTCCGTGGACCGGGCGTAGGGAATGATCCAGAACTGCGCGAGCGGTGCAATGAGGAAGGCGGTGATGGGTGCCGCCGCGGACTCAAAGGCCATGGCGAATCCGAACACCCGGCCCTGCCGTTCCAAGGGGACCACCCGCTGGATCACTGTCTGCTCCGCCGCTTCCACCACAGGCACCAAGGCCAAGTACAGCCAGATGCCGGCGATATATAACCATGCCCACTCCCTTACGGTGAACACAGCACCGAGGACACCCATCAGTGCCACCGCGATCAGCATGGTCCTCAGCGGGTTGGCCCCGAGCCCGAACTTGCCGATCAGCGCCCCGCCCACAATGATTCCGGTGGCGCCCACTGCGGTGTAAATCCCCCAGAGCTCCACGGAGAACATCTCCAGGCCGTAAGGATCCATCAACGCCATGTAGACGCCACCGATGAAGTTGTTGAACGTAGAGAACAGGATCAGCGCGAAGAGCCCGGAAATGGCAAGCACCGCAGCGAGTGAGCCGCGCAAGTCGAACCCTCCATGCGCATCAGTGGCGGCGGCCCGCACTTCCTCGGGCAGGCGCAGCGTGAGCAGGTGGGCGAATGCCAGCATAGTGAGCACCAAAGCCACCGCAATTGTCCAGCCCATGCCCAATAAACCCACGGACAATCCGGACAGCACGGAAGTAACGATGAACATGAGTCCCTGCACCATGCCCACCAGCCCGTTGGCGTTGGCGCGCCGGTCCGGCTCAATGAGGATGGTTACGGTGGTGGCCAGGGCGATGTTGCGCATGTTCTCCACCACCGCTCCCACCAGGATGATCACTGTGAAGATCCAGAACCACGGCTGGCCCAGGTCCAGCAACGCGTCCACCGGTGTCAGCAGGAACATGACCCCCGCCAGGATGAACATCACCAACGTAAAGCCGGCGGCGAAACGCATCACGGCCAGCTTGCGGTAGCGGTCCACGAAGGTCCCGAAGCTGATGCTGGAAAGGGCGATCAAGAGCATGTACGCACCACCGATGACACCCGTGGCAATGACGTTCCGGGTCTCCAAGTACACCCAGAAGGTCAGGGCGAACCATAGGTAGCTGGTGGTGATGTTGGCGAGTGCGGTATTCACCAGGATTCCCGTGAACGTGCGGGATCGCTGGGCGGGAGTGCGCACGGACAGATCGATGTCTTCGGAAGCCGCAGCCGAGGCCGGTCCCTGCTCGGTCATGCGTCCCAGTGTACTGAGAAGGCACTGGCTCGGATACGGCTCACAGCCACCCAAATCCCGATGACAAGCCACCCTGCCAACCTCCCGGTAGGATCGGCAGGGAATCCTAAAGACGCTTGGGGGAATGTTTTCAATGACGGAAGTTCGGGGGCAGCTGTCCTTCACCGACGACGTTAGCCGGGATCAGGAATTGCTGGAGTACGGCCTGGACCCGGGAGCGGATTCCACCCTCCTGCCCAACGCTTCAGTCATGAGCGCCTTGCAGAACCTGGTGCGGCTGGCCACTGAGCTTTGCGGCGCCCCCTTTGGCGTGGTCAACATCGTCAGCGCCGAATACCAGCACCAGATCGGCGCCTGGGGCGTGGAACCCGGTGTGTGCTCGCGCGAGGATTCCATGTGCGCCAAGGTGTTCCTCTCCCGCGAGCGGACCGTCGTGGCAGATGCGTCCCTGGACCCACGTTTCGCGGACAACCCCTTCGTCACAGGGGAAATCGGCAACGTCCGCTTCTACGCTTCGGTCCCGTTGCAGACGGAATCGGGTTTCGTTCCCGGAACCTTGTGCGTCTTCTCGGACAACACCAAGGAGCTGCGCCCGGAACAGGTCAGCATGCTGGAAGTACTGGCCAAGCAGGTGGTGGAGTTGCTGGAATTGCAGCACCGGACAGTTCAGCTGGACCGCACCTACGCCGAGCTCAAGGACAGCAACGCCAAGCTTGCCGGATTCGCCGGCCGGGTCAGCCACGATCTCCGCATCCCGCTGACCACCATCCTGGGCTATGTGGAGCTCGTGGAAGACGATCCCGACGTGGAGCCGAACAGTACGGCCGCCCAATACCTTGACCGGATCGGCTCCAGCGGCCGCCGGATGCTCGGAATGCTGGAAGATGTCCTGAGCTACTCCCGCGTGGGTGGCGGCATCCAGCCGGCACCCTTGTCCCTGCGTGATGTGGCCGAAGAAGTGGCCCGGGACCTCGGCATTGAGGACCACGACATCGTGGAGGTGCAGGACCTGACGGTCCACGCGGATCGCGGGCAACTCCGTACCCTGCTGCAGAATCTCGTGTCCAACGCCATGAACTATCGCAGCCCGGAACGCTCCCTCCGCGTCCGTGTCAGCGGCATTTCCAACTATCACGGTTCAACCGTCTACGTCGCGGACAACGGCAAGGGCATCAACCCCGAAGACCGCGCCAAGTGCCTGGAACCCTTGGTGCGCCTGCGGCGGGAAGGCGACGGTCCGGGTTCCGGACTCGGTCTGGCAACCTGCAGCAGCATCGCCAAAGCTCACGGCGGCGAGCTCACCCTCAAGGAAACGTCCGGCGGCGGAACAACGGTCGCGGTCAGCTTCCCGGCAGGTCTGTAGGCCCCGCGAGCTGACATTTAATGACAGTAATTGCCAGCAACATTGCCATTAAATGCCAACACGCGGCACGGACGACGACGGCACGCTGCGGGGTGTCGCCAACCGGCTGAGTGCTGTGGCTGCCATGATTCGAGGCATGACCCTTTCGCATTTTTGTTGGGGGGACACGTGAAGCCGTCCAAGTCTTCGCGCCTGCCGCTCGCGGCTTCGCTGACGCTTGTGGCGGGTTTCGCTGTGGCGTCTTGCGTTCCGGAACCGGTGGAACCGGTGACGCCCCGGCCGCCGGTCAACGCCATCCTTGCCACGGCTCCACCGAAGATTGCCTTGGGATCCCGCTCGCTGGTGGACATGACAACACGCACGGAAGGGTCATCCCCCACGGCAGCGACGTGGCAATACATCAGCGGAGCAGAGGCTTTCAACAACAAGCTCGATGCCCGTTTGATCAGCATTTTCGATGCAAGGGCGGGAGGGCACCATGAGCCCGCGGCGCTGCCGGCTACCCCTTCCGTGCTGCTGAGCAACGGGGTATCGATCACCCACGAAATTGTCCTGGCCGCCGGAAACGTGGTTGGCTCCAGGTTCGTCCAGACAACAATGGCCGGGGGCGTCCTGACCGGGCTCACGGATGAGATCACGTACGAGGACCTCAGCACCGGTGTTGTCTCGGCCAGCGCCTCATTGATCAACCCTGCCGAGATCGACTCCCTGCGGGAATTGCTCCGGGAGGTACCGGTCCCCGGCACCCCGGATCCCAGCACCGTTGCCGGACCAATCCCGGACGCCGAGCTGCTCTCCGCCGTCGCACTGACCCCCGCAGGGGATCTCAGCATCACTTTCCGCCACGTTCCAGGCACGGGCGCCGCGCTGGCTGATCCCGCCACGGTTGTACTCAGCCCGGAAGCAACCCATGAAATCATCTCGCCTTCGGGTCAGGCGCTTCGGCAGGCAGTCATGGCCAAGGCTGCGTTCGCCCCTCCGGCACCCGCCCCCGGAGGAGCAGAACACGTCAACTGCGACCTCGTAGCCTGTGCCGCACTGACTTACGACGACGGGCCGAACGCCCAAACTTCCCGGCTGCTGGGGATCCTGGAAAAGCACAGGGTGTTTGCCACGTTTTTCCAGCAGGGCGGATACGTCAAAGCGAACCCGGCCGTTGCCCGGTCTGTCGCTGCAGCCGGGCACCCCATCGCCAACCACACCATGACCCACCCCTACCTGACCAAGCTTTCGCCTGCCGGGATAGGCCAGGAGGTCCAGGGAACCCAGGCTGCCATCGAAAAGGCAACAGGGATTGTGCCTGCCTATCTGCGGCCGCCGTACGGTGCGAGCAACAAGACTGTTGCCGCGTCCGTGGGGCTGCCCCTGATCACGTGGGATGTTGATTCCCTGGATTGGCAGTCCCGGAACAAGTCGGTATTCATTCCCCGGATCATGGGCCTGGTCAAGCCCGGCTCCATCATCCTTCAACACGATGTCCATGCCACCACAGTGGATGGCCAGGATGAGCTCATCACCCAGCTCAAGGGCAAGGGCTTCTACCTGGTGACGCTCCCGCAGTTGTTCGCCGGGATTGACCTGAAAGCAGGTGGATCCTACAAGTGCCGTGGCACGGCACCAGGGTGTGTTCCGGGCCGCTGAGCACCACCAATTTCACCGCTGGGAACCGAACGAAACTGAGATGATCGCGGCCAAGCCGAGGGCAACGATGACGGCGTTTCCGGCCATCGAGAGCAAGCGCTGAGCTTTGACTGTGACATGTCCCCGGAAAAACGAACCAGTAAATACAAGTCCCAGCTGCCAGGTCAGCGATGCAAACGCAACTCCCGCGATGAACGTCACCGGCCCAGCAGGCGACGAGAGGACACTCCCGAGCCCCAGCGTCAGTGCTGCGAAGTACACAAGTGTGGCGGGGTTGACCGCGGTAAGCCCCGCGAAGAGCCCAAACCGGCGCCACTTCGACGGCGCGGAGGCTCCTTCCCCGGCGGAGACCGAGGTGCTGGTTCGATACATGCCATGGAAACCCAAGGCGATAAGGACGAAACCTCCTGTGATGGCTGGGACGTTACCCCATGAGGTGATGGTCGGAGCCACCAATCCACCAGCCATTACGGCCAGGGCGCAGTAGCTCGCATCGATCAACGCGACGGCGGCAGCGGCCGGGGCTGCCTCCTTGAATCCGTTCGTCAGCCCTTCGCGCACCAACAGCACGCCGATCGCTCCAAGGGGTGCCGCCAAGCCGATGCCCGCAAGCATTCCGCCGCCCAGTGCTGTAATGAAGTCCATGTACGCATGGTGCAGCCGCGAGCGGGACGCAACAACAATTATCGCGGCCGGACGGCTAGGATCGCAGCATGGACCCCATTGACGAAAGAATTGTCGGTATTCTCCAGAGCGAAGCGCGGATCACGTTCAGCGACCTTGGCCGGCGGATTGGGTTGAGTACCAACGCTGCTTCAGCCCGGGTCCGACGCCTCGAGACGAGTGGCGTCATTGTGGGCTACCGGGCAATACTGTCCAGCGAAGCGCCTGATCCCGGAGCGGGACTGGAAGCATTCATCGACGTTCGTCTCACCCCGGACACGGATTCCACTGCCTTCCTGAAATGGGCCGGAACCGAATACGCCGTAAGGGACGCGGTGCACGTGACCGGCCCGTACGACTACATCCTTCGCGTCGTTGTGCCCAGCACCAAGGCGCTCGATCTGCTCCTACGCCGGCTCAAGGCCGATGCCGGCGCAGCCCAAACCCAGACCCGGCTGGCCCTCCGGTAATCCGAAACTGCACTGACCCACGACGGCGACGTCCCGCCGTCGTGCGTTTGTCACCGAGGCTTGGACTACTTGCCACCGCCGTGCCCCTTGGCCTTGTCGGCCTTATCTGGCTTCTTGCCGCTGTTTCCACCGCTCTTGGTCTCTGCGATGGCATTGCCCGGGACCAAAGCAGGGGCCTGGACCACAACAGGGGCCGGCGCGGGCACTGGCGTCTCCACGGGCGCCTGCACGGGCTCCGGAAGGTTGACGGCTTCTGCCGGCGGGACTTCCGCCACGGCCTCGGCCGGCAGTGTTCGAACGGGAGCAGCCGGAGCAACGGGCGTGCTCGGCTGCGGCTCGGCTTGGGACACTCCGGTGTCGGCGGGCTGGACCGGCTCCGCGGTGGTGCCGGACAGGGTGAGGCCCTGAGCCAGAATCACCAGTGCCAGCGGAACAGTCACGGCCGCTGCTGCGACGCCACGGACGGTCTTGGGACGTCGTTTGCTGAGGGTCCGAAGACCCGCGACGGCGGCCTGCCGCCGGGTGGCTGTACGGAGCGGTGACCGGGAAGGCACGGGAGGCAGCAAGGCGGTCCTTCGTCCCGACTGGATCCGCTCTTCGGCCAGCATTTGTTCGACGTCCTGGGCTTGTGGACGCTTCCCAGGATCCATGTGGGTCATCGCCTCAAGGAGCCGCCGCAACGGTGCGGGCAGCTCATGCGGAATTTCCGGCCCGCGATGCAGGCGCGCGGAAGCCGTCTCGATGGGTGTTCCCGGGTACTCTGCCTTCCCGGTCAGGCATTCGAGGAGCACGAGCCCCAGAGAATAGATGTCACTGGCCGGAGTCAGGTGCAGTCCCTGCGCCTGCTCCGGGCTGAGGTACTGGGCAGTGCCCACAGTGAACCCCGTGGCAGTGAGTCGGTTCTCACTCATGACCAGTGCGACGCCAAAGTCCGCCAGCTTCACGGATTCGGCCAGCTCCGAGTCGTCGGATACCAGGATGTTGGCCGGTTTGATGTCGCGGTGGATGACGCCGTGTTCGTGAACTTGTGACAGGGCCCCGGCGATCCGGATCCCAATGCGGGCTGTTTCGGGAATGGTGAGTGGCCCGTCGGACAGCACGGCGCGCAGGTCCCGGCCCTCGGCTAGTTCCATGACCAGGTACGCGCGCTCTTCGTCGTTCCGGGTGTCGACTCCCGCGTCAAACGCCGCGACGAGTCCCGGGTGGTCAAACGCGGCGAGGAGTCGCATTTCAGTTTGTTGGCGTTCCCTGAAGGAGTCATCACCCGAGCCGGGGAGGAAGATCTTGATGGCTACCTTGCGGCCGAGCAGCAGGTCCGTCGCCCTGTACACAGTGGACATGGCTCCCCTGCCCAAGACCGGACCCAGTTGGTAGCGGTCATCAAGCGTGCTGCTGATGGAGTGGGGGCCGTGGAAGTCCACGGCCTCTTCATTGTTGCCCACGAATTGTCACGTCCTTCGGGCCCGTCTGGATGCTTCGGACCCAACCGATGTCCGCCGTTACCAAGCAATGCCGTCGATCAAACTTTCGCGTCGGCCGTCTGCTTCAGCCAACTGCGGCCTGGGCAACCCCCAGCCCAAACAACATCATCCGGTGTCACCAGATCAGTTATCAGGATACTTACTATTTCGCTGCAACAGAAACGCGTGGCCAGCCGGCGGGGCTCAGGCCATGCGCTGGTGGTCCACAGCCGCCCGCAGCCTCCCGTCGGGAACTCCGAGCGACCATTCGGAAATGTCCGTGACAAAACGCGTGAAGGGCTCATAGTCGAACGAGCCCATGTTGTTGACGTAGGAGCCCACACCGTCGATCGCCACCCAGATCCGGATGCAGGCCGCGAAAGGGTCATCCACTACGAAGTCCCCTGACGCCACGCCGTCCTCGATCAAGGCAGTGAGTCGGGTCCGGTCCAGGTATTCCTGTGCCAGCAGAGCCTCGGCCAAAGCCGGCGTGAACCGGCAGAGGTGGCGGGCATTGAGCCAGAGCCGCGTGAGTTCGAAGGCGCCCCTCCCCTCGATGCGGGAGATCAGGTGAGCCATGCGCGCCAGGGGGGTGCCGTCGTCGGGAAACAGTTCTTCGCGTTCCTCCGATACGGCGCGGACGAAGGCTGCGATGACCAAGTCTTCGGCCGCGGGGTAGTAGTGGCTGATCAAGCCTGGCCGCACTCCCAAGCGGTCGGCGACAGCGCGGAGCGTGATCCGCTCAAGCCCTTCGCTCAGGGCAATGGAAGCGGCCTCGGACAGGATCTCGGCACGGCGCTCGTCAGGTAATTTTCGAACGCGTTGGGATGTGGGGCTTGACACCATGCCGTTCAGTCTATTGGATTAGTGACCAATAGCACGTTGGTCGCATGACCAATAGTGCCCATGATCCGGTTCCCCAGCGTCGTGCGCCCGGATCTTGCCCGAGAGGAACAGCGTTGTCCCAGCCCCCTTTGACTGATGCAGTCAGCTATCCAGAACCCCTGGCCCACCCCGAAACCCGCGGAATCGAGCTCATCGAAGACTCCGAACGGCACGGACGCGCCCGCGACCTCTTTCCGGTCTGGGCAGCCCCCAACGTCAGCGTCCTGAACTTCACGGTTGGCGCCTCCCTGATCCTGCTTGGCATGGAACTCTGGCAGGCCATCCTGGTCATCATCGCCGGAAGCCTTCCCTGGATCCTCACCGGCATCGTCGCCACCAGCGGACCGGCAGCAGGAACGTCAGGCTCGGTCATCACCCGCGCCATCTACGGAATCCGCGGCAACAGGGTTGTTGTCGCCTTCTTTGGATGGTTCATCTCAGCCGTCTTCCTGGCCCTCAACTGGCTGGCGTCATCCTTCATGGGCGCCGAACTCCTGGCACAGCTTGGATTCACCGATCCCGTCCTTGGCCCCGTCCTCGTCACGATCGTGGTCGCCGCAATCACCGTCCTGGTGGCAGTCTTCGGCCACAGCCTGATCCTGCGCAGCTACCCCATGGTGGCCTCGGTGCTGTTGGCCGTCTTCCTGCTGGTGACCGCCTTCATCCTTCCCCACGTGCAGTGGGGCTACACTGCTCCGGCGCCCCTGGAGGGTGCACCGCTGTGGTCTGCCATGACCATCGGATTCGCCATCCTCGCCTCCACTCCCCTGTCCTACACCAACAGCCCGGACCTGGCCCGCTACCTCCCGCAGTCCACCAAGCCGTCCCACATCATCGCCGCCACAGCCTTCGGCGGCGCCTTGCCCTGCATCTTCTTCACCGTTGTGGGCGCGCTCCTGGCCACCGGCATTGACGCCGCGGCCATGGATCTTGGCATCGAATCAGCCCTCCTCGCCCTGCTCCCGGCCTGGTTGGGCCCCATCTTCGTGGTGGGCGTCATCATCAACACGATTTCCCTGAACGGCATGACCACTTACACGGCCAGCATGGCGTTCCAGTCGGTCGGCGTCCCCATCCGCCGCATCCCGTCAGCTGTAGTAGTCGGTGCTATCGGCACCGCGCTCACCATCTACCTTGTGATGTCCACCAGCCTGCTGGACGCCGTCAACCTGATGCTGCAAATGCTGGTCCTCATCTCCGGCCCCACCATGGCGATCTTCGCAACGGACGTCATCCTCCGACGAAACCGCTACAGGGGAGAGGACCTCTTCAACGAACGGCCCGGCAGCCCCTTCTGGTACAACGGCGGCTGGCACATTCCCGGCCTGCTCGCAGTGGTCCTGGGTGCCGCCGTCGCGTCGCTCTTCCTCAGCAACGAGGCCTGGACCGGCCCCATCGCCGCGGCCATGGGCTCACTGGACCTCTCCGTGCCGGTATCCATGGCGGTCACCTCCGGCGTGTACATCGCCATGACCCGCATCCCCGCAAGCCAACGCCCCACCAAATCCCCCGCAATCGAAGGAGCCCGCGCATGACCTCCCCCGCCACAGGCGCCCACCCCGCCCGCTACCCCGGCGCTCCCGCCGGGGAGCCCTGCCTGGACACCTGGCAGGAAGGGCCGCACAACAGGTGGTCCTTCGCCCACCTCGCCGAATTGATCCCGACGGCGGCAGTCACCCGCCGCTACCCGGCCGCACCGGCTGTGGCTACTGATCGCCTGGGCGCCCTGGAGGTCCAGGACCTGGTGGAGCGCCTCGAGGAGAGCTACACCGACGCCTTCCTGGTCCTGCACCGCAACCAGGTCATTGCCGAGTACTACCGTCCCGGCTTCGCACCCGATGACCTTCACCTGGTCATGAGTGTCTCCAAATCGATGTGCGGTTTGGTCATCGGAGCCCTCACCGATTCCGGGGAAGTGGATCCAGCTGCCCGCGTGGTCCACTACATACCCGAACTCGCCGGATCGGTGTATGACGGCCCCACCGTCCAGCACGTGCTCGACATGGCCATCCACATCGACTACAGCGAGGACTACGTCGATCCGTCGTCCGAGGTGCAGACCCATGACCGCTCCTCCGGCTGGCGCACCCGCCACGACGGCGACCCCCAGGACACCTACGAGTTCCTGGCCGCGCTCACCGGCAACGGCACTGTGGGCCAGTTCCAATACTGTTCGGCCAACACGGACGTCCTCGCCTGGGTCATCGAACGCGTCACCGGGCTGCGCTACTCCGAGGCCCTCTCGAAATACCTGTGGTCCAAACTCGACGCCGACCAGGACGCCACCATCACCTTGGACTCCGCCGGTTTCGGTTTCGCGAACGGCGGGGTCTCCTGCACCGCCCGCGACCTCGCCCGGGTAGGCCGGTTAGTGCTCGACGGCGGCAAAGGTCCAGGCGGCAGGGTGGTGTCCGAGGGGTGGGTCCGCAGCATCCTCGCGGGCGGTGACCAGAAGGCCATGATGGATTCCTCGTTCACCGCCCTCCACCCGAGCGGCTCCTACACCAGGCAGTGGTGGTGCACGGGAAACGAGCGCGGCAATGTGACGGGCATAGGAATCTACGGGCAGTACCTGTGGCTGGATCCGTCCACCGATACCGTGATCGTGAAGCTGTCCACGTGGCCGAAACCGGAAAGCGATGAACTGCACGCACTCCAGAACCAATTATTCCTCGATGTCAGCCGCACCCTGGACGACGCCCCGGACGACACCTTGGACGACGCAAACACCATCGAAACAGCAAGCAAGGAAAACGCCGCGTGACCACCCAGCTCTACACCAATGCCCGCATCTTCACCTCGGACACCCGCCGCTGGGCCGAGGCCATGCTTGTCCAGGATGATCGCCTTCTTTACGTGGGCGACGCCGGCACAGCCTCGCGCCTGCGCCCGGATGCAGAGGTCACGGACCTGGAGGGCCGTTTGGTAGTCCCCGGATTCGTCGACGGCCACGCCCATGTGGTGGGCACCGGCGAAGCCCTGGGACAAGTCAGCCTGTGGGGCGCCAAGTCCGTGGAAGAAATTCAGCAGCGGATCAAGGAACGGTACACCGAGCGCCCGGACGCTGACCGGATCCTGGCCACCGGCTGGCTGCACGGAGCCATCCCCGGCGGGGTGCCGGAGGCCTCCATGCTGGACGCTGTGGTGCCCGGCATGCCCGTTTATGCCTTCGCCTACGACTTCCACTCCGTCTGGGTGAATACGGCCGCCTTGGCTGAACTCGGGATCACGGACAACACCCCGAACCCGCACGGCGGGACCATCAAACGCGACGCAGACGGGCAGGCCACCGGGTACATCGACGAGAATGCGTTCTACGACATGGTCCTCCCCTTCCTCGACTCGCATGTGAGCGGCAGCGAGCACGCTGCGAGCATCGCCGCAGTCCAGCAGGCCTACCGGGAGACCGGCGTGACCACCGCCTGCGACATGGGCTTCAACGAGACCGACCTTGAAGCCTTCAAACGGGCCGACAAGGACGGCACCCTGACCAGCAGGCTCATCGCCTATTGGCGCGTCAACAACACTGGCTCTGCAGAGGAGAACATCGCCCAGGTCCAGCGGGCGGCCGCGCTCGCCGTCGAGCATGAAACGCCGTTCCTGCGGGTGGTGGGCATCAAGGTGATCATTGACGGCACCATCGATGGCTGCACGGCCGTGCTGGGGACGCCGTACGCAGACGGATCGAATGCCGAACCGATCTGGAGCCTTGACGAGCTCGCACCGGTGGTGGCCGCCGCCGATGCCGCCGGCCTCAAGGTGGCAATGCACGCCATCGGGGACGAGTCGGTGCGGATCGCCATAGGCGCAGTGGAACACGCCGTAGCCAAGAACGGGCCCCGCGAACGTCGTCACCGGATCGAGCACCTTGAGTTGGTGGACAGGGCCGACGTCGATCGCCTCGCCGCGCTTGGTATCACCGCGAGCATGCAGCCGGTCCACGCCGACCCCGCCATCAGCGAGAACTGGCGCGCCAAGCTGGACGACGACCGGGTGGAGCGGGGCTTCCCTTGGCCGTGGATCCGGGAGGCCGGCGCCTGCCTGGCCTTTGGCACCGACTCCCCCACGTCGCCGCACGCGCCGTTGCCCAACATGTATGTGGCCACCACGCGCGCCTCTGCCTTGGACGCGTCCGCTGGAACCAACGTGCCGGACTTCGCACTGCCCCTCGCTGATTCGATCGAACACGCCACCCGCGATTCAGCCTGGACCTGCGGCGCTGAGCATGAGATCGGGCGGCTGGCCGCGGGCCTCTACGCCGATTTCGTTGTGTTGGACACCGACGTGCTGGCCACTGATAACCCGGGAGTGCTCCTGGAAACCAAGGTCCTGCGAACGGTGGTGGGAGGCCGCACGGTCTACGAAAAGGACTGAGCAGCCCGGCCGATCCGTCACGCCCGCTGCTCCGAATCACTGCCAGAGGTTAGGAGCAGCGGGTGTCAACGGAAGTACAGCAGCGAACAGCACCCTCAGGTGTGACGGCGCTAAGGCGCATTACCGTTCCAACGGAACTTGGTCCTTGCACCGTACGGGTCCGGGACGGCATGGGAGCGGAGTCCGGAAAGGCGCATGTCTACCTTCACGGAGCCGCTGGATCGTGGACCACATTCCTGCCATTGATAGCGGACGGGCCAGGGAACGACCGGCTGCTGCTCGACCTGCCGGGCTGGGGCGACTCCACGCAAGGTGCCCGGCTGCGGAACGCGAGTGTCGAGGCCATGGCGAGCGCCGTCGTCGAGGTTTTGACCGCCCTGGGTTACCGCGAGTGGAACATGGTAGGTCACTCCATGGGCGGGTTCATCGCTTTGCACGTGGCGGCCGCCTGGCCCAAGCAGACCGTCAGTGTCACCACGATTTCGGCGACTACCTTTGGCGTTTCCGCCGCGATCCGGCAGCCATGGCGGCTCCGGCTCCCCTACTTTGCGGGCATGCTGCTGCTCATGCGTTCCACGGCAGTTTTCGGACACGCCGGAATGACGCTGATCCGCCGGGTGGGGACCACGCCGCTGATGTGCCTGCTGCTGTCACCCCTGTTCGCGGACCCGGCAGCCATACCGGCGAGCGTGATCCACAGGCTCGCGCAGGACGCCCGGCCCGCCAGCTTCCGTGCGGCTGCCCGAGCCGCAGCGCTTTACGACGTCAACCAGTTTCAAAACATCAGCTGCCCGGTGCTGGCCATCCGCGGGGACCACGACGTCTTCACGCCCGTGTCCGACCTTGAGCGGCTGGCCACTCTCGGCGCACATGTTCGCACCGTGACCATCCCGCGGTGCGGCCACTTCGCCGCCGTCGAACAGCCGGATGCCGTCCGGGGGCTCGTGGACGAACCGCGGCAACGATAAACGCCCGACGGCGGGCCACCGGCGTCGAACGCTTCCTCACGTGACGTAGGGAACTGCGGAGCTGTGGACGCTCAAGGCAGAATGGAAGGCATGACCCTCACAACTTTCGCCCTCGTCCGCCATGGCCAGACCGACTGGAACGCGGAGCGCCGGTTGCAAGGGGCCACAGATATCCCCTTGAACGACGTCGGCCGCGGCCAGGCTCGCGACGCGGTCGCCTTCCTGTCCGACCACCAGTGGGACGCAGTGGTGTCCTCGCCGCTGGGCCGTGCCGCCGAGACCGCGGAGATCATCGCGGACGGGTTGGGCCTCACGGTTTCCCGGCTGGTTCCCGAGCTCACCGAACGCAGCTTCGGGCCCGCCGAGGGGCTTCAGGCCGGTCCCGAGTTGGAAGCGCTGCGTATCCCGGGCGGTTTCCGCGGTGCCGAAAGCGATGACGACGCCGCCAGCCGCGGGCTCGCAGCACTCGAGGGCCTTGCGGAGGAGTTCGCCGGGAAGCGCGTCCTGGTGGTTGCGCACGGCACATTGATTCGATTGACACTCAACCGCGCGATCGGCCGTACCTTGGACAGTGTCCAGAACGCCGTCCTCAACCTGGCCCACTTCGATGCCGCGGACGGCTGGCAGCTCGAGTACTTCAATGGCGAGCGCGTCACCGCGGACGTCGGGGCCTGACCCGGGAATCCGGCTCAGGCGGAATCATGTGTCAGGTGGAATCGTGTGTCAGGCAGAATTAGGGCCGGGCATATTGACATGGCTCATGCCAATTTCTGTATCCTCAAGTATGTCAAGAAGTTGGCCCTCACTCTCCAGTGTCTTGGAGGTCGGTTGTGGCGCCCACACTTGACGGTTACCGTCGCGGGACCGCCCCAGCCAGCGCGCCCCATCCGGTCATTGCCTTGACAGCCTTGGTAACGAGGGCCGCCGACAGATGGTTCGAGCTGCAAATTACCCAATTTCCGGACCTCGTGGTCCAGGCATCCAGCCTTGGCGAAGCACCGCAGGCCGTCCGTGAAGCGGCGGCGCGATCAACCGGCCGGCCCCCGGAGGAGTTCGACGTCCACGTTCAATGGTGAGCTGCCGTCAGCCGCGGGGATCCATGGCCACCACTGAGTAGCCTTCGTTCCAGCAGATCATCTTCCGGCCGCGTCCCTCGTCTTGGATGATCCAGAACACGCTGCAATCATCGGCGAGCACATCGATGGACCCGGTGATTGACGTGCCGTCGGCCCGGACGATGGTGACAGCATCCTTGGGGGCGAGCTGCGTCCAGTCCGAGACTTTCTGCCAGTGGTCGATTCCGAAGGAAGCGGGGTGGGGGCGTAGTTGCACGATTTTTCCTTTGACAGGCCAGCAAACCTCACCACGCACGAACGACGGCGGGGGCAGCCGCCGTCGTTCGTAGTGTGAGGGTTGCGAAGTGAAGATGCTCAGGAATTGAAGATCACAAAGAACTTCCGGATGCGTTCCTTGATGTCCCAGGTTCCCTGCCAGCCAATGGGGAAGAAGGCTGCGTTTCCGGCTTCTACGGTGACCGGATCCTTGCCGTCTTCGGTGACTACCATGCGGCCTTCGAGGACGTGGATCACTTCACCGCGCTCCAGGAATTCCCAGCGGGAGAGACCCGGCGCGGCTTCCCAGACGCCGGAAAGGATGCGCGAATCGTCGCTGGCGAAGGGGACGGCCATGCGCACGGCGATGTCGTCACCCAGCACCTCAGCGAAGGGCTGACCCAGGAGGGATTTCTCCAGGTCTGTCTCGAAGAGTTCCTTGGGCTGGAATGTTGTGGCCATAGGGATCTGCCTTTCTGCTGTTCCCGCCGGTGCAGTCCCGGCGGTTCTGTGGAGTTCCGGCGGCTCGGTGGATGAGGTCCGCGGCTTATATCCATCTTGTTGGCTTATCCGCGATGCTAAAACCCTCAATCGGGACTGTTTTGCACTATCCGTTTGGGCGGGTAGCCCGGCGTCGTCGTTTGGCTTCCCCGACCATTGCGTCCAGGGCCACGAACACCAACAGGCTCCAGCCCAGCAGGGGCAGGAAGAAGCCGACGGCCACCATGATGGCGATCGCCGCCAGGACACCAGCCCAGTGACCGCGCAGGAACGCACCGCGCGGCGCCGGACGGCCAACCGCCCACGCGCTGCCGCGGGTGGGGCGGCGCTTCCACCACATCACGTAGCCCCACACCACCATGGCAGCCAGGCCGAGGGCCACCCCCAAGAGCACCAACTGGTTCGGCAGGCCAAAGAGCAGCCCCATGTGGGCGGCAATTCCCCAGCGGGTGAGCTTCGCCGCAAGGTTGAAATCATCGAAATCAAGGCGGTTCGTGATGTGGCCAGTCGAGGGATCCACGGCCACGGCGTTGGCTGTCGCGGGCCACTCCCGCCCCGCCTCGGTGACCGACCATGCGGTGCCCGGTTTGGTGGACGGCTTGATGTCGACGATGGGTGCGGTGACGATGTCGGCACGGGCGGCGCCGGTCACTGTGTCGAAAAGGGACGGGTCGAAGGGAGTCACTGTTGCGGCGGCTTGCTTGGGATCGGCGGCTTGGGCGGTGCCGGCCGCCGGGGTGGTGCCGGCCGGAGCCCCGTGGCCCGAATGGTCGCCTGCCGGGGCGGCATCCTGTCCAGTCAGCGTGGTCTTCAGGCTCGGCGTGGTCCAGTCCAGAGCGGTGCGCAGCATGCCGACGTTGGCTCCGGCGTTTGCCGACCACGTCAGGCCCGTGGCGGAGAGGAACAAGAAGGCCACCAACATCACTGTGCCGGTGGTGCCGTGTAGCCAAACGGTGCGGGCCCGGCCCGCAGCAGGGCGCGGCTTGGCGGCGGCTGTGGCGGTGCTGCGCTTTCGCCGGATCCGGTCGATCCACAGCAGCAGTCCACCCAGCGAGATGACCCATAGCCACGACGCCGCGAGTTCGCTGTACACACGCCCTGCTTCGCCCATGTTCAGCGACCGGTGCAGGTTGGAAATCCACGTCCGGACAGGCAATGAGCCGCTGCTGCCGTAGGTGGGGAGATCTCCGCGGATCTGGGCCGTTCCGGGGTCAACGAATAGTGTCCGGTACGTCGATTCGCCCAGGCTCGGGTCAGCAAACAGGACCCTGGTGGTGTCTTCAGGTCCGGGAGCAGGCCGCACCGTCACTGGCACGGCACCCCCGGCCTGGTCCATCGCGGCCTTGACCTGCACCGACAATGGCAACGGATCAGCCACGGCCGGAACGCGCAGTTCCTTGGCATACATGGCCTGTTCCAGTTGAGGCGCCATGGCATACAGGCCCCCGCTGACGGCGGCGATCAGCAGGAACGGGCCGGCGAGGATGCCGGCGTAGAAATGGATCCGCAGCAGGAAGGCCCGGAACCAGCCGCGGTCCGGTGTTGCCCGGGGATCCGGCGATGCTGCGGGCGATGGGTCGAGTGAGTCGGGTGCCCCGGCCGGGGGCTTGGTCAAGAGAGTCATGGGATGGTCCTTCGGGAAGATTGTGGATCCAACCAGGTCGCAGCAAAGGCTGTTTTGGGCGCTCCAAAGGGCCTCATCTGCCACTCAGTCGGGAAGGGCGGGCACGCGCGCGGGGGCCCGACGACGGCGCGGCGCGACTTGAGCGCGTGCGCGGGGGGCAGGGTTAGTCGCGCTTCGCGGGGCGCGTGCGAGCCAGGGCAGTCACACCTGCGGCAAGTCCCACCAAGCCGGCAGCGAGACCGAACCAACCCGCCGTCGAACCTCCGTCAGAAGAGGCAGACGACGTGGCTGAAGCCGGGGCCGGCGTCGCTGAAGCAGTAGTTGCCGCATGGTGATCCGCTGCCTCGGCGTCCTTTGCCGTGGTCACGAAGGAGGGCGCCGGGTGCTCCGGCTCAGCCTGTCCGTCCACCGCTTTCTGGTCCCATGCCACCACCGTGCCGTCCGTGTAGCTCTGCGTCGCGGGGAGGGTGATGGTGGTACCGGCGTCAGGCAGGACACCCACGGAGATCGAGAAGGTTTGGTATTCGTTTTGGCCGATCTGGTGCGCGGCGTCCGCGGTCCACACCACTGAGCCGGGCGCCTTGGTCACCGTGGCTCCATTGACCGTGACGGGCTTGGGCAAATCGGCGGTGACAACCTGCGCGGTCCAGCCTTCCACGGGCTTCACGGACACGGAGTTAAAAGGGGTGTCAGTGGGCAAAGCTACTTCAAGCTTGTTGGTCTTTGCCGTGGCCGACTCGTTGGGGACGCTGAACGTCAGGTGGGTGTAACCACCGGCGGCGGTGTCTTCTGGATCCACATGAACGTGGGCTGACGCAGCTGCTGCTCCCGCTGCGAGGATTCCGGCAGCCAGGGTGGCAACCGAGAGGGTTTTCAGGGTACGGCGAAATGAGGTCTTCATGGCAGGGATGCCTTTCACAGAACGAGTGATGGGAGCCCGGCCGGGCAGTGGCCCGGGCCGGCGGTGCTGTGCCGCCTGATCCTGTTCCTGTGAGGTGCTCCCTCAGTTGAGTGGGATGCAGGGTCAGACGGCGGCCATCATCGCCGGCGGACCTCGCCGCGCTGGTATCCGCCGGGCCAACTGGTCCCGGGGAAGAACGATCGGGGGCGTGCACGGCCCAGGCACGCGGGCCGGGACGATCACGCACGGCTCGGGCAGCTTCATCAACGGCCTGAGCCAGGCCGTCAACGCCCATAGGGCCCGTTCGCCGCGGGCAAGAACCACCGCGGTAACAATTGTGGCGAGTGCGTGGGCTGCGAACATCTGCCAGTCATCGGCAGGAGCCTGGACATGGTTTCCCGACCCAAAGGCGGCCAGCATCGGGCCAGCGGCATGGTGGCCGTGGCCGGAGACCGGGGCCGCTCCAGCGGGAGCTGCGGAAAGGGAATGAAAAGCCCAGTGCAACCACGCCTGTCCGGCGCCGAGAAGGCCTGCCAGGGCGGGGAAGGACAATCGGAACTTGGTGAGGATCGCGACGGGCAGCACCGTCAAAGCGCAAAGTCCCAAGAGAATTGCAGGGTCAGGAAGCGCTCCGCCGCCAGCCAGGTGGCCGCCGGCAGCCAAGCCGAAAATAAGGGAAGCGATGACGGCTGTGCGGAGCAACCGGAAAGAAGCACTCGTCTTCATGGGTGCTCCTTCCCGGTTCTCAGGTCCATCACATACTACTTAGCGCGCGGGCCGGCCCATGGGACGTTACGCGGTCTTGCCGACCGATCCGAGCTGCTGGGCTGCTTCGACGATGCGCGCGGCCATGCCGGCCTCGGCCGAAGCGCCCCAGACGCGGGGATCGTAGGTCTTCTTGTTGCCCATCTCGCCGTCGATCTTCAGGACACCGTCGTAGTTGGCCAGCATGTGACCGGCCACCGGACGCGTGAACGCGTACTGCGTGTCGGTGTCGATGTTCATCTTGATCACACCATAGGAAACAGCGTCCGCGATCTCCTGCTCCGTGGAACCCGAACCACCATGGAAGACCAGATCAAACGGGTTTTCCTTGCCGATCTTCGCGCCAACCTCGGCCTGGATCTGCTTAAGCAGTTCCGGGCGGAGCTTCACGTTGCCCGGCTTGTACACACCATGCACGTTGCCGAACGTCAGCGCCGTCAGGTAGCGGCCGTGCTCACCCGCACCCAGCGCCTCGATCGTGGCCAGGGCATCCTCGGTGGTGGTGTAAAGCTTCTCGTTGATCTCGTTCTCCACACCGTCTTCCTCGCCACCAACAGTGCCGATTTCAACCTCGAGGATGATCTTCGCAGCAGCGGCACGCTCCAGCAGTTCACGGCCGATCCGCAGGTTCTCCGACAGGGTCTCGTGCGAACCATCCCACATGTGCGAGTTGAAGATCGGATCCTTGCCGGCCTTGACCGCTTCCTCGGAAGCAGCCAGCAACGGCAAAACGAAATCCGCGAGCTTGTCCTGCGGGCAGTGGTCCGTGTGCAGGGCGATGTTGACGTTGTAGTTCTTGGCAACTTCACGGGCGAACGCGGCGAACCCGAGCGAACCGGCCACCATGTCCTTGACCGAAGCGCCGGACCAGTAGGCTGCCCCACCGGTGGAAACCTGGATAATGCCATCGGACTCGGCCTCGGCGAAACCGCGGATCGCAGCATTCAGAGTCTGCGACGACGTCACATTGACCGCGGGGAAAGCGAAACCGCCAGCCTTCGCACGATCGATCATCTCGGAGTAAATCTCTGGGGTTGCAATGGGCATGGTGACTCCTATGCTGGGCTTGCTCGAAGCCCAAAGTTAGTCGGCGACGACGCCGGTGGTTTCGAAAGCGGCGATTTTGCCGATCCGGCGTTCATGGCGTTCGGCGTTGGTGAACGGCTCGGCCAGGAATGCCCTGATCAGCTCCGTTGCCTCCTCCACCGTGTGCTGGCGACCCCCGACAGCCACCACGTTCGCGTCGTTGTGTTGCCGGGCCAGCACTGCCGTGTCCAGGTTCCAGGCCAGCGCCGCGCGCACGCCTTTGACCTTGTTCGCGGCGATTTGCTCTCCGTTGCCGGAACCTCCCAGCACGATCCCCAAGGCGTCCACGCCTGCGGCCTGGTCATTGACGACGGCGGTCGCGGCCTCGATGCAGAAGGACGGGTAGTCGTCTTCCGGGTCATAGGAGGTGGGACCGTGGTCCACCATTTCATAACCGCTGGCAGCAAGCTCGCTGATGAGGTGCGAGCTAAGCTCCAGCCCGGCGTGGTCGGTTGCGATGTGAACGCGCATCAGTGGTCCTTCAGGCTTTCTGGAGTTCAGGGGTGGTTGATTTCGAGGCGAAGGCCAGCTGCCCGTTGGCCCGCAGGGACTCAATCGCGTCCGCAGGCGACGGCTTGCCGTACACGGCTGAGCCGGCCACGAAGACGTTGGCCCCGGCTTCCGCGGCGCGAATGATGGTTTCCTCGGTGATTCCGCCGTCCACCTGGATGGCAACGTTCACGCCGGAGCCCTCCACGGCCTCACGGGCGCGCCGGATCTTGGGGAGGACGACGTCCAGGAAGGCCTGGCCGCCGAAACCCGGTTCCACTGTCATCAGCAACAGCATGTCCAGTTCCGGCAGCATGTCCAGGTACGGTTCCACCGGGGTGGCCGGACGCAATGCCATGCCTGCTTTCGAGCCCCTGGCGCGGAGTTCCCTGGCGAGTTTGATGGGAGCCATCGCCGCCTCAACATGGAAAGTCACGGAAGCCAGCCCGGCGTCGGCGAACTGCGGAGCCCAACGGTCGGCGTCGGCGATCATCAGGTGGGCATCGAGCGGCACGGGGCTGACCTTCTGCAACCGTTCCACCACAGGCAGGCCGATGGTCAGGTTCGGCACGAAGTGGTTGTCCATGACATCCACGTGCACGGCATCGGCGTTGCTGATGCGGGCCAATTCGACCTCGAGGTTGGCGAAGTCGGCCGAGAGGATGCTGGGGTTGATACAGCATTTCAAGGATGAAGCGGACATGGTGTCTGCCTTTCGGTAAACGGTCAGAGCTTGCAGTAAAGGGCGTGGAGACCCCGGCAAGGGGGTCTCCACGCGATGGTGCCGGTACACAGTGCTGTTCGCGAGAGGTGCACTGTGCAGGGGCGCCGGGGAGGAAGACTCAGGCAGCTTTCCGGGCAGCGGCGAGGGCGCCTTCGACGTCGGCCAGCAGTTCTTTCCAACTGGCCACGAACTTGTTCAGGCCCTCGGACTCAAGGATGGAAACCACCAAGGCGTAGGAGATGCCCTGGCTCTTGAGCGCATTGAGGACCTGGTTGGCTTCGTCGTAGGTCCCCGAAATCGTGTCACCGGTGACAACGCCGTGGTCGAACGTGGCGTCAAGCGTATTTTCCGGCATGGTGTTGACCACTCCGGCAGCGGCAAGCTCGGTCACATAGAGCGTGTCCGGGTAGGCCGGATCCTTGACGCCAGTGGAGGCCCACAGGGGGCGCTGAGGGCGTGCCCCTGCCGCAGCCAGGACGGACCAGCGCTCCGTGGAGAACAGTTCCTCGTAGACCTGGTAGGCCAAACGGGCGTTGGCGACTCCCGCCTTTCCTTTGAGCGCCAGGGCGTCGGCGGTGCCCATGGCAGTCAGTCGCTTGTCGATCTCGGTATCCACGCGGGAGACGAAGAAGGACGCCACGGAGTGGATCTTGGAGAGGTCGTGGCCGTTGTCCCTGGCCAGCTTCAGGCCGGTCTGGAAAGCATTGATGACGGCGCGGTAGCGTTCCAGGGAGAAGATGAGGGTCACGTTGACGCTGATGCCCTCAGCCAGGGTGGCCGTAATGGCGGCCAGCCCTTCCAAGGTTGCGGGGATCTTGATGTGGACGTTCTCCTTGTCCACCTTCTTGTAGAGGCGCTTGGCCTCGGCGATGGTGCCTTCGGTGTCCCACGCCAGGCGGGGGTCCACCTCGATGGACACACGGCCATCAACGCCGTCGGTGGCAGCGGCGATCGGAGCGAAGAGATCGCAGGCGTCGGCCACATCCGCGGTGGTGATCTCGAAGATCGTCTCTTCAACGCTGGCGCCCTTCGCCGCGAGCTCGGCGATCTTTGCCTCGTAGTCCTTGCCGGAGGTGATCGCGGCCTGGAAGATGGACGGGTTCGTGGTGACACCAACAACGTTCTTTTCGTCGATGAGCTTCTGCAGGCTGCCGCTGGACAGCCGTTCGCGGGAAAGGTCATCCAACCAGATGGAAACGCCTGCGGCGGAAAGCTGCGCGGTGGGAGTTGTGGTCATGGCTTGTGTTCATCCTTCGAAAGTCGGGGCAGGGACGGAGGCGCCGCGGGACGCCTTGCGTACAAGCGCGGCGCCGCCGCCCCTGCAGGGGTGTTAGTTGTTGGCTGCGGCCAGGGAGTCCTTGGCCGCGGCGGCTACGGCTTCGGCGGTGATGCCGAATTCGTTGAAGAGCCGCTTGTAGTCGGCCGAGGCGCCGAAGTGTTCCAGGGAGATGGAGCGGCCTGCGTCGCCAACGAATTCGCGCCAGCCCAGGGCCAGTCCGGCTTCAACGGAAACGCGGGCCTTCACGGCGGCCGGGATGACGGACTCGCGGTAAGCCTCGTCCTGCTTGTTGAACCACTCAACGCAGGGCATGGACACAACACGGGCTGCGATACCTTCGGCCTGGAGGGCTTCGCGGGCCTGCACGGCGAGCTGGACCTCGGAGCCGGTGGCGATCAGGATGACCTGCGCGTCAACGGTCTGGCCGTCCTTGGAGGCTTCGGCCAGGACATATCCGCCCTTGGCCACACCGGCGGTGGAAGCGAAGGTGTCACCGGATGCTGCGCCTGCGCCGCGGGCGAACGTGGGAACGTTCTGGCGGGTCAGGACAATGCCGGCCGGGTTCGTGTGGTTCTCCAGAATGGTCTTCCAGGCGATACCTACCTCGTTCGCATCGCCGGGACGGACAACGTCCAGGCCCGGGATGGCACGCAGGGTGGAAAGCTGCTCCACGGGCTGGTGGGTGGGTCCATCTTCGCCCAGGCCGATGGAGTCGTGCGACCACACGTAGATGGACGGGACACCCATGAGGGCGCCGAGGCGGATGGCCGGCTTCTGGTAATCGGAGAAGATCAGGAACGTTCCGGAGAACGCACGGGTGCGTCCATGCAGGGAGATACCGTTCACGATCGAGGCCGCGGCGTGCTCACGGATACCGAAGTGCAGAACACGTCCGTACGGGTTGCCCTTCCACGTGTCGGTGGAACGGGAGGCCGGGATGAACGACGGCGAGCCTTCGATGGTGGTGTTGTTCGACTCCGCGAGGTCGGCCGAACCGCCCCAGAGCTCGGGAAGGACCGGACCGATGGCGTTCAGGACCTTGCCGGAGGCGGCGCGGGTGGATACTTCCTTGCCCGCTTCGAATACGGGCAAAAGATCGGCAAGTCCGGCCGGAAGCTTCTTGGCCTCGATGCGTTCGAGCAAGGCCGCGCCCTCGGGGTTGGCATCCTGCCAAGCGCTGAAAGCCGCGTCCCACTGCTCGCGGGCAACCGTGCCCCGCTCAACAACCTTGCGGGCATGTGCCAGGACTTCTTCGTCAACGTCGAAGGACTTGGCCGGATCGAAACCGAGCACGGTCTTCAGTGCTGCGACTTCCTCGGCACCCAGTGCAGAGCCGTGGATCTTGCCGGTGTTCTGCTTCTTCGGTGCCGGGTAGCCGATGATGGTGCGCAGCGAGATGATGGACGGCTTGGTCGTCTCTGCCTTGGCCGCGAGCAGTGCGGAGTACAGTTCCTGGAGGTCTTCGACGTAGTTGCCGGTCTTGGTCCAGTCCACGCGCTGGGTGTGCCAGCCGTAGGCTTCGTAGCGCTTGAGGACGTTCTCGGTGAAAGCGATGTCGGTGTCATCTTCAATGGAGATGTGGTTCTCGTCGTAGACCACTACGAGGTTGCCCAGTTCCTGGTGCCCGGCAAGCGAGGACGCCTCGGAGGTCACGCCTTCCTGGATGTCGCCGTCGGAAGCGATGACCCAGATGGTGTGGTCGAACGGCGACTCGCCGGCGGGAGCATCGGCGTCGAACAGGCCGCGTTGGCGGCGCTGGGAGTAGGCGAAACCTACCGAGGACGCCAGGCCCTGGCCCAGCGGGCCGGTGGTGATTTCCACACCGGCGGTGTGCTTGTACTCGGGGTGGCCCGGGGTCAGCGAGCCCCAGGTGCGGAGGGCCTCAAGGTCCTTCTGTTCCAGGCCGTAGCCGGAGAGGAACAGCTGGATGTACAGGGTCAGGGAAGAGTGGCCCGGGGAGAGAATGAACCGGTCACGGCCGATCCAGTCCGGATCCCGCGGGTCGTGGCGCATCAGCTTCTGGAACAGCAGGTACGCCGCCGGAGCCAGGCTCATCGCCGTACCAGGGTGGCCGTTGCCGACCTTCTCCACGGCGTCAGCAGCCAACACGCGGGCCGTGTCAACGGCGCGCTGGTCCTCGGACGTCCAGTCGAGCGTTGCGGTTTCAGGATCTGCGTTACTGAAAGTCAGCACCGTGCTTGCTGTTGGATTCACGATTAATCCCCTTTGATGTGGTCGTCGGCCAGAGCGGCCGCATTCATGCTTTGTGGTTGGTACCCATATTCCCGAAATAAAAGGGTAGGAGTAACACTGTTTTCTGACAGTTTTTGACTACACTTTTGGACAGGGTGCTTTTTCGCCCCGGTAGGTTTCGCACTGTCGCGCAGCCACCAATGAGCCCAGCAAGGAATTTGCCATGTCCCCTTCAGACCTTCCTTGGCCGCTGCTGCGTTCCGTGGCAGCCCTGGCCGATGCCCCCTTGTCCCAGATCGCTGAACGCCTGCGCGAAGCCACGCTCCCCGCAGTGGGAAGCAGCGCGCTGGTCATCTTCACCGAAGACTGCACTGGCCGTCCGCAGAAAAAAGCCGGCGCGGAAAACATCACTTCCCACGTCTCCATCGCTGAACTGGACACGCTCCGCGCTGCCCTTCCGGACGACGGCCCCTGGTTCGGCGAGGCCGAACTCGCCGGCGAGCCCCGGCATGCCCTGGCCCTCAAGCACGCCCCCAGCAACGCGCTGCTGGTGATCACGGACCCCCTTTCCACCGGTCCGGACAACGCCTACCTGGACTTGGTGGGCTACCTGTGGGACATCACCGCCAAGCGGATCCAGGAGAAGGTGGCGGATGCGCCGCCGTCGTACTTGCTGGAATCGCGGGCGGCCTCAGCCGAACGCATCCGCGTAACCGCCGAATTGACCGACCTGCATTCCACCACCCTGGAAACCCTCCTGGCCGCCTTGCGTTCGTCCTCCCTGGACGCCGCCACCGCCCGCACAACCGTCACCGACCTCGCCGCCAGGGCACTGGTGGGACTTCGCACCCACAGCGACCGCACCACGGATTTGGTGAAGGAACCGGTGGCTAAAGCCTTTGAACGCCTGCGCGAAGACCTGCGGCCGCTCACCAGCTTCAGCGGCATCGAGGTCCAGTTCATCGAGCCGCCGCTGAACGGCAGGGCCCTCCCGGGCGAAGTTGCGCACGCGGCACGGGCCATCGTCCGCGGCCTCGTTTTGGTCATGATGGAACAGCCCGATGTCACCAGGATCCGCACGCACTGGGATTGCGACGGCGAGAACCTGCTGATCAACGTCCGCGACGACGGCGGCGGGGCGCTCACAACCGAGGACCCGAACATCAGCCGTTTGGACCGCCGGGTCCAAGCCCTCACCGGACAGTTGCGCATGGACGTCATGTCGGGCTGGGGTGCGGACGTGTTCGTTTCCCTTCCGCTGGACCTGCCTGCGCGCCCGGCGGGGGATGTCGCCGGATGGAACCTTGCCGCCCGGGAGCTGGAAGTGCTCCAGCACCTCTCCTCCGGGCACCGCAACCGCACCATCGCCTCGTCCATGGGCATCAGCGAGAACACGGTCAAGTTCCACGTGCGGAACCTCTTCAAAAAGCTCGACGTCGGATCACGCACCGAAGCGATCGCGCTGGCCCACAGCCACGGGTTGCGGCAGTCGTAGCTCCCCGGATCGGGGCACGGAAAGAAGCGGGGCGACGATGTCGTCCCGCTTCTTCTGTTTTCAGGAGTGCAGGCAGCCCGCGGCTGATCAACTACACCAAAGCATGGGTTGTTGTTGGCGAACGCTAGGCCGCCGGCCTCGTGGCGTGGCCGCCAAACTGGTGGCGCAGCGCGGAAACCATCTTCATGGCCGGGGAGCTGTCCTCACGTGACGCGAAGCGGGCAAAGAGCGCCGCTGTGATGACAGGAGCGGGTATGGCGTTGGCAATGGCCTCCTCCACAGTCCACCTGCCTTCGCCGGAATCTTCTACGTAGTCACCGATGTTGCGCAGGCCCGGGTCTTCTTCCAGGGCCTTGACCAGCAGATCGAGGAGCCAGGACCGCACTACTGTGCCCTTTTGCCATGCGCGGAAGGTTCCGGGCAGGTCGGTGATGATGGCCTTCGACTCGAGGAGCTGGTAACCCTCCGCGTATGCCTGCATCAGGCCGTACTCGATGCCGTTGTGGACCATCTTGGAGTAGTGGCCTGCGCCGATTCCACCGACGTGGACAAAGCTGTCCGCACGTTCACCGCCCGGCCTCAGCGCGTCAAACAACGGAAGGGCGCGCTCGATGTCCTCCGCGTCCCCACCGACCATCAGGCCGTAGCCGTTCTCCAAGCCCCAGACCCCTCCGGATACGCCGCAGTCCGCAAAGCGAATGCCGCGGGCTGCCAGCAGCTCACTGTGTTTCTGGTCCTCTGTGAAACGGGAGTTGCCGCCGTCAATCACCAAATCGCCGGGCGCGAGTTTCTCGCCCAGCTCAGCAATAACGGCTTCGGTCACTGCGCCGGCGGGAACCATCACCCAGATGATCCGGGGCGACGGCACCTCCGAAAGGAGTTCGTCCACCGATGCCACATCCGCGACCTTCGGGTTCGCGTCGTAGCCGGTGACCTCCACCCCGCCGTTGCGCAGCCGTTGGCGCATGTTGAATCCCATTTTTCCGAGACCGATTAATCCGATGTGCATGGTGTAACTCTTTCTTGGGTTGGGGTGGGGTTTTAGGCGGTCATGGTGGCGAACATGAGGGCCATGATGGTTGCGCCTGTGGCTTCGAGTCCGTGTTCGGTGCGGTTGGTGGTGTGGTGGTTGGTGGTGTGGTGGTTGGTGGTGGGTTTGCGGCGGCGGAGGAGTTGGAGGAGGAAGAGTGCTGCGGCTGTGCCGAAGATGATGGTGAGGGTGATGGCCAGGGTGGGGGTGTTGTCGAAGGCTGTTCCCGTGGCGGCGGTGGTGGTGTGGTGGTTGTGGGTGTGGGCTGCGCCGGTGGTGGTTGGGGTGGGGTTTGTGGTGGTGGGGGTGGTCATCATGGTGATCATGAGGGCTGCGGCGGCCATGGTGAGGGCGTGGTAGGTGCATTTGAGGCGGCCGTTGGTGCCGGCGCAGAAGGTTTTGTAGTGGGGGCGGGCGACGGCTTGGATGATGAACCAGAAGGTGGCGCCGGCCAGGAGGAGGATTTGGATCAGGGTGGTTCCGGGGGCGGCGTTCCAGAGCATGGCGGCCATGAGGGTGTGCATGAGTGCGTGGAGGCCTTGGTTGATGCGGTCCGTGGTGCGGCGGCCGGGGCGGAGGGCCTGCAGGAGGTGCCAGGTTCCGCTCAGGAGCAGTACCACGGTGAGGGTCCAGGTTATGGCGGGGATGTTGAACACGTGGATCACTCTCTCGCTACTGGGGTCAGGAATGGGGGTAGGAACTGCTGTGGAAATATTGCTGGCGGAAGGGGCGGCCGGTAGCCAGGCTAAATGCCGACCGCCCACCCCTCAGCCTCAATCGTTGGAGATTGAAACCAGTGCCGCAGCGTCACTTTCTGCATCATTTTCAGTAAGGCTGACAGCCGTGGCTTTGTTGTTCTGGCGCTTCAATTCGTGCTGGGTGAACAACCAGATGGGCAAATACAACGCCAGCACGATGAAGCCCACCCAGGTGGAGGCCCAACCGACTTCAAGGCTGTTCAGATAGACGACGCCGATCAGGCAAAGAGGCACATTGAACAATCCGAAAGTCAGGGCTACGTTCTTCCATCCCTTGGGCGCTTTGAAAGGCCTTGTCAATCCACTGAATTGCGGATCATTCTTGGATTTAACATAAGCGAAGAGACTGATTCCGTGGGCCAGCGTGTAGCCAATAGCCGAGGCGGCCAGGATTGCCGCCGCATTTCCCATGGAAATCAGCACCACGTTGAAGACCGCAATGACCAACATGGCAACCCACGGAGTTCCGCGGCGGTTCGTTTGGCCCAGCACCTTGGGAAGGTTGCCTTCCGCGGACATGGAGTGCATGGCACGGGAAGAACCCAGGAAAGCGGTTTGGATGATCAGAATCATTGCGGCGATCAGCATGATGATGGTGATCATGGTTCCGGCCTGGCCGAAGACGGCATTGGCCACCGGGATCAGGGGCGATACTCGCTCGGCAATCACACCGTCAACGCCCAGTACGCCGATCACGGCGGACTGCAGCAAGAGATACAAAACCAGGCAGATGATGCCGCAGGCCAGCAGAGCCTTGGGAACATCCTTGGACGGGTTCTTGTATTCAGGGCCGTAGATGGCTGCCGTTTCCCAGGCGCAGGCACTCCACTGCGCAATCCCAAAGATGCCGAAGAGCATCAGGATATGGTGCACGTCCCAGGACCAGTCCGCCGGCCACCAGTTGCCGGTGATGTTGGCCATGTCAACGTGACCGGTCGCAAAAGGAGCCACAGCCAGGATGAGCAGGGGAATCAGCGAAATAGCCGCCAGGATATAGCCCAGGATGGCGCCGTCCTTCAGGCCGAACCAGTTCACCACAAACAATCCCGCGAACATGACCACACCTGAGATCAATGCGAGCTGATATTCGGTGAAGGTTTCGCCCAGGATCGGGAAAAGCCCGTGAAGGTAATTTCCTACCAGGATGGCGAAGATCGCCATGATCGGACTCCAGCCAAACCAGTAGCTCCAAGCGGTGAAGCCACCAATCAACTTGCCTTTGTCATACTTGCCTTTGTAGTTTTCGGAACGAAATACGTGTTGCGCGAAGCCAGGTAAGCCCGAGGCCTTTGGGAAAGTCGTGGCCATTTCGGCGTACGCGGCGTTTTGGATAAAACCTTGGAGGACAGACAGCCCCCAGATAAGGATTGCTGCAGCAGACAGATACAACGGCATGTAACCCAATGATGGCAAAATCAACAAGGGCACACCCAAGGCAATAGCCATACCCTGTTTCCAGTTGATTGACCTTTTCAGGTGGTCGGCTCCATCCATACGGTTTTCGCTCATGACAATCTTCCTTTGACAACGATGTCGGTTTTTGGGATGCCGGCCCCCCGCCGGCGCGTTCGAGATACACCGCGCCGCCCGGAACGTCCAAGTACGCGGCAAGGTTGTGGGATAGGGACGGACTGTCCTCAAGGTCCCGCACGCTGAAATTCGGTGCTGAAAGGCCGAGGTCCCGGGGAAAGCCGTAGCGGCTGGGCCGTGCGGCGTCCCCGGGACCTCGTTCAAACGGTGTTCAGTCAGTTACTGCTTAGAGCTGGCGGATTGGCTGTCATTCGCCGGTGTGGCAGCAGGTGTCGTTGGTGGTGGTTTGGGTGGTTCCTGAGGGGAGGTTCAGGGTGGGGTTTTGGTTGAAGAAGCCGTGGGGTTCGAGCATGAAGCCGATGTTTTGGCGGGGCATCACGGGCCAGTCTTCGAGGCGGACGACGTGGTGCATGCCGAAGGTGTACCAGACCACGAGGTCCTGGTCCACGATGTTCCGGTCTTTTTGGGTCCAGATGTGCAGTCCGTCGTCGGCGCCGGTGGCTTGGTTCGGGTATTCGCCCGCGGCGAAGCGTTCGGTCCGGTCGTAGGCGGTGACCCAGAGGTTGTTCCGGGCGAACTGGGCGCGTTTGGAGACGTAGGACTCGTCTCCGGCGGCCAGTTGGATGCCGTTGGTGGGGATCAGCCGGTACGCGACCGGTTCGTTGACGATGTTGGTTTTCTCGTGGTTGGCGATCTTCCAGAAGCGGTGCTTGGCGGAATCGGTTTTCCGGATGGCTTTCTGTTCGGTTTCGAGCAAACGGTCCACGGCTTTGAACGCGGTGTGGGTGGGGTTGTGCTCGGGGTATTCCATGTCCACTTCGTAGACGGCGTTCTTGACCCCGTCCAGTTCGAAGTCCATGCGGACGTTGAACATGTGCTGGTGGATCGGTGCGTAGAGTCCGTCGTTGTTCAGGGACTGACCGTAGGGGCTCTTCTCACCGGGTTGCTGCCCGGCGGTGGAGAGGATACCGGTGGCCTTGACGAGGAACTCGATGGACCCGTCCAGGAACAGGTGCCAGTAGAAGGCGTATTCGTAGTTCGCGACCGTGGCGATGAAGGAGAT